>JANQMV010000039.1 GCA_028279865.1 Candidatus Altimarinota bacterium
ACCAATGACGGTTGCTTCCTTAATTGCCAATGTGGTGAGGGCGGCGGAAAGGCAGAAAAACTAATTTTTTCCTCCCCTTTGAGGAAAGGTAGGCATTATTAAGATGAAACAAAACATTATGTCTACTTAAGCACTTTAACCCTCTCGGTTTCCCCTAAAAGGAGAGAAGTAGCTAGATCTAACTAAGCTTTAAACTCTATTTTCTAACCAATCTAAGTCATGTGTGGATTAATTGCTGTTTATGAGCAAGAAAATGTTATTCAAGATATTTATGATGGATTAACAGTCCTTCAACACAGAGGGCAAGATGCGGCTGGTATCTCGACTTATGATGGAAAACAGTTTCATATTAAAAAAGGAAACGGTTTGGTCAGAGATGTTTTCAGGACAAAGAATATTCTCCGTTTAAAGGGGAATTATGGGATTGGACATGTGCGTTATCCTACGGCGGGGTCAAATAGCTCAGATGAATCTCAACCATTTTATGTAAATTCTCCTTATGGAATTGCTTTAGCACACAATGGTAATTTGACAAATGTGGAAATTTTAGCGAAAAACCTTTTTGAGAGAGACTTGAGGCACTTGAATACAACCTCTGATTCGGAGGTTTTGTTAAATGTTCTTGCCGATGAGCTAAGGAAAGAAAAAGCTCTTGAACTCAAGCCAAGCCAAGCTTTTAAATCAGTTGAAAGATTAATGAAGAGGGCAAAGGGAAGTTTTGCGGTAGTTTCTTTGATTGCTGACCAAGGAATCTTGGCTTTTAGAGATCGTTTTGGAATTAAACCTTTGATAGTAGGTAAAAGAAGCGGAAAATTTAAGAATGAATATATTATAGCCTCGGAAGATGTGGCGATTAAAACGCTCGGTTTTAAAGTTGTGCGCGATGTTGCTCCCGGTGAGGCGGTTTTTATTGACAATAAGGGAGAAATTCATTGGCAAATTTGTTCGAAAAAAACACAACTTTCTCCTTGTATTTTTGAATATGTCTACTTCGCTCGTCCGGATAGTTTTATGGATAATGTGAGTGTTTACAAAACACGCTTGAGAATGGGGGAAAAATTAGCTGAAAAAATAAAAAAAGTTGATTTAAAAATAGATACTGTTATTCCCGTACCGGAAAGTTCCCGTCCATCAGCTATGCAACTTGCGAAAGCGATTAATGTTAAATACAGGGAAGGATTCGTGAAGAACCGTTACATAGGTAGAACTTTTATTATGCCGGGGCAAAAAATTCGTAAAAAATCTGTTCGTTACAAACTCTCTCCGGTAAATCTTGAATTTAAAAATAGAAACGTTTTGCTTGTGGATGATTCAATCGTGAGAGGAAATACCAGTCAACAAATTGTAGACATGGCTCGTGAGGCTGGTGCAAAAAAAGTTTATTTTGCAAGTGCGGCACCTCCTCTACGTTTTCCTTGTTTGTACGGTGTTGATATGCCGAGTAAAAAAGATTTTATTGCCAATAAATTGACTAAAAACGAAATAAAAACATTGATTAATGCTGACGAACTTTTTTACCAGACGATTGATGATTTAATTGAAGCGGCAAAGGAAGGCAACCCGAAAATTAAAAAATTCTGCTCGGCATGTTTTGATGGAGATTATGTGACGGGTGACGTAACCGATGAAATGCTTGAAAACGCTGAATGTTCTCGAGGATGCATGGTCCTTTCCGAAGAGGATCAGCAGATTACTTTGGTTTAAATCACAAGCTTTTGTTTTTTACACATACAACAAAAATTATTTTTTAATTTACTAGAAACGAATGTTATACATTGGACACAAAAACCCAGATACAGACAGTATCTGTGCTGCTCTTGCCGCAGCTGAACTTTTTGGTGGAGAAGCGGGAATGACATCCTCAGAACTTCCTCCGGAGAGTGCTTTTGTTTTAGATAAGTTTGGCTTTGAATCTCCCGCTTATGTTGATAACTTAAAAGACAAGGAAGTTATTTTAGTTGATTTTAATCAAAAATCTCAGGGACAAGAGGGACTTGAAGAAGCAAGCATTCAAGGTATTATTGACCATCATGCAATGGGAGAGGATATTGCTTTTAATTCTCAGCCAATTTTTGTGCGCATTGAACCAATTGGTTCAACCTGTAGTATCATTGCAAAGATGGCCGGAGAAACAGAAGTTGAGATTACACCTAAGCTAGCTGGAATTCTCTTGGCTGGGATTGTCTCAGATACTTTGGCTTTGCGTAGCCCGACTACTACTGAAGATGATCGTGAAATAGTAGAGTACTTACAAAAAGTTGCAGGTGTAGAAGATATAACAGACTTACTTAAGGATATGCTTAAAGCAAAATCAGATTTAAGTAAAAAAAATGCCATTGAAATTTTGCAACTTGATTATAAGATTTTTGATTATACTAAAAAGGTTGGTATTGGAGTTGCAGAAACAGTCTCACCGGAAGATTTAATTGCGCGTAAAGAGGAATTGCTTGAAGGGATGCAAAAAATTAAAGAGAAAGATGGATTGGACTATATTTATTTTGCAGTTGTTGATGTTTTAAATGAACAATCTGATTTATTAATTTTAGGTGATGATGAGCTTGTTTTAGCTAAAAAGGCTTTTGAGGCAGATGCTGAAGAGAATATTATGAATATTGGGAGTCGTATTTCACGTAAAAAACAAATTGCTCCCGGTATTCAAGAGGCTTTGTAGTTTTCTCAAAGATTGAAGAAATAAAATTTTTTCAAAACCAAGCAACAAATATTTATAATTTTAAGTTTGAAGCCATGACTCATGTTCCCGCACTGATTCAAATGTTTAGCTATTCAATGTTTTCTTTTTTAATAGCTCTTGTTTTGACTAAACCTTTTGTAAAGCTTCTTTATAAATATAAAATTGGTAAGAAAATCCGCTCAATAGGATCTGATGGTAAGGCTGCAAAACTTTTTGAGGCGCTTCATATTAAAAAATCAGGAACACCAACAATGGGGGGGATTTTAATTTGGGGGACAACTTTATTTGTTGTTTTGTTTTCACGTTTGCTTTCTCTCTTTGGTGTAATTGAAAAGTCCTTGCTTGATCGTGGTGAAGTTTATTTGCCTTTATTTACTTTAGTTTCAATGGGTTTTTTAGGAGCTCTGGATGACTATTACAATGTTAGAGAACTTGGTAAAAGTAAAGGTTTGAACATTGGTCCGAAGTTTATTTTACTGACTCTTTTTGGGCTTTTGGGAGCTTTTTGGTTTTATTATAAATTGGGTTATAGTTCTATTCATGTGCCAAGTGTTGGTGATTTTGATATTGGAATGTGGTATATTCCACTTTTCACTCTTGTAATTGTGGCGACTGCAAATGCGGTGAATATTACCGATGGTCTGGATGGGCTTGCGGGAGGTCTTTTAATTATTGCTTTTACTGCTTTTACTTTGTTAGCGTATTTAAAAGGACATACGACACTTGCATTGTTTTGCGGAGTAATTAATGGAGCCTTGCTTGCTTTTCTTTGGTTTAATTTACCGCCTGCTTTGTTCTATATGGGGGATACGGGGTCTCTTTCCTTGGGAGCAACCCTTGGGGTAATTGCGATGATGACTGATACTGTTTTCGTTTTGCCTTTGATTGGCTTTATTTTTGTGGCAGAGACCATGTCTGTAATTATTCAGCTTACTTCAAAAAAACTTTTTGGTAAAAAAGTTTTTAAAATAGCTCCTGTTCATCATCATTTTGAACATCTTAAGTGGGGAGAGTCTAAGATTGTGATGCGTTTTTGGATGATTGGGGGAATGTTTACGGTAGTCGGTTTAATTATTGGAATTATTGGAATGGGGGATTAATATTTTTTGGAAATAGTTTTATACTTTCTCATTCTCTTTTTTTTGTGCAAGAATTTCTTCATGCTGACTAGCTGAAATAAAACTTAGCAGGTGATTCCTATATTTCGCCATAAACCAGTTTTTAATTTGTTGAAGACGCCTTAAAGAGTTTAGTTTTTGGGAATGAATTTTTACATCTTGTAGAATTATGTGTGCTTCAAGATATAGCCTTTCATACTCTGGCTTAGCTTCAATCATTTCACTAATTCTTTTGCTTATTTCACTGGTTTGCATCGTATGAAATTTATACATTGAAATTAGCAAAACCCTTTCAGCTTCTTGAATTTCTTTTGCTGAATGCTTAATATCTAGCTCCTCACTCTGATTATTCCTTTCCATTTGTAGTATTTATGTGCAGAGAATCCTCTCAAAATCAGTTTATTTTGTCAATTTTTATTACTACCTTTTCCCAAAAATCCCTGTACCTACTCGAATAATTGTACTACCTTCCTCCAAGGCAACTTTATAATCATTGCTCATTCCCATAGAAAGATGTCTTAGATCTGTATTTGGTATGTTTAATGTTTGAGCTTGTTTAAATAAATCCTTTAGCAATTTAAAACTCTCACGGCAATTTTCAGGATTTGACTCAAATTTGGCAAGAGTCATGAGTCCAATGATTTTTAAACTTTCTAACTGACTGATTTCTTTTAAAGAATTGATCACTTCATCCGGAAGAAAACCATTTTTTTGTTCTTCGCCGGAGGTATTTACTTCGAGCATAACTGGCATAGTTTTAGCTATTTTTTTACATTCTTCGTCAATTTTTTTTGCTAAACGCAAACTATCTACTGATTGAATTACATCAAAAAGCTGAACGGCTTTTTTAACCTTGTTTCTTTGCAAGTGACCGATGAGATGTTTTTCAATAGAAGAGGGGAGTGATGGAATTTTTTTTTCAGCTTCTTGTACTCTATTTTCTCCAATCATTGTTGCTCCGGCTTGAATTGATTCTAAAATGCTTTTTACGCTTTGTGTCTTGGTAACAACACAAATTTGAGCATTTGAGTTAATGCTTTTTGCCTCTTTGAGTAAGTTGCTGTAGTTTGTTTGGACGTTGGACATGATATTTTTTTTATGCCTTATCTCTCTCCAGAAAGGGGAGATTAAGAGGGGTGTATAAATAAGTGTTATTGAACTTAGTTTTTTAAATGGAGCAGCAATCTACACCCTATCTAACGTCTCCTTTAAGGGGAAGGAGTAGGAGATTGCCTTTTAGAATTCAAACGCACAACCATAAAAATTCCCAACAAAAACATCGGTATTGATAACAGCTGTCCCATTGTGAAATAATTGAGAACAAAGCCAATGTGTAAATCAGGTTGGCGTGTGAATTCTACTAAGAATCGGAAAAGTCCATAAAGCATAATTCCTCCCCAGAAATATGAGCCTTTTTTTAGTTTTAAACGCAAGGAAAATAATAAAATAAAAAAAGCTAATAGATTTTTCCCAACAGCATAAAGTTGAGAAGGATGTCTCTTGCCTTCATGTCCTTCAAATTCCATCCCCCAAGGTATTTCCGTAATTCTACCAACAAGTTCTCCATTGATAAAATTTCCAAATCTTCCTAATGCTAATGCAATAAAAACAGGAATAATCGCTAGGTCGGCGATTTGATAAAAATTTAATTTTTCTTTTTTACAAAATAAATAACCTGCCAAAATTACTCCTAGAAAGCCTCCATGAAAAGACATACCCCCTTCCCAAACCGCAATAATTTTCAGAGGATTTTCCAGGTAGTAGCTTAGATTATAAAAAAGGATGTAGCCAAATCTACCTCCTAAGATTACTCCAAAAATTCCGTAGCTTAGAAGGTCGAGCATTTGCTCATTGTTAATTTTTATACTCTTTTTTTTAAAAACTTTTTGAGTGAAGAAAAAAACAAAAAGAGCTCCTAGTGCATACATTAAGCCATAGTATTTAAGCTCAAGAGATCCAATGGTTAAAAATGTTCTTTCCAGTGGAGTAAATGAGAATTCCATAATTATAAATGCAAAATTATACTTATTTCCTCTTGAAAAAGGAACTGAGGGGATTGTTTTGATTTGCTTCTTTTTGTCTTTTCTTTTAACATTTTAACCCTCTGTTTTTCCCTTGTTAAGGGAGACTAATTCTTAGCGATATATTTTCTAAACACTAAATTCTATATAATGATTCCTCCTCCAAGCACTTTCTCGCCATTATAATATACCGCAGATTGTCCGGGTGTGATAGCGCGGAGAGGGGATTTTAGACGTAGCAAGTAGTTAGTAGTTGATAGTTGGTAGTTGGGAACAAGGGTTGCTTTTTCTTTTTTTGCAAGATGACGAATCCTAACATCAATTTCAATATCTTCTTCAGGTAAATTACCTTCAATCCAATGATTTTCTTTTGTCTGAATTTCTTTTTTCCAGAGAGCTTCGTCAGAATCAAGGATAAGCTGATTTTTTTCTAAATTAAAGCCGATTACATAGATAGGTTTTTCTTGTCCACCAACCAAAACGCCTTTGCGCTGACCAATTGTGTAGTTAATCAATCCATTGTGTTCTCCCAGTACATTTCCTGCTTGATCAACAATCTCACCGGAAGTAAAATATTTTTCTGGTAAATATCTTTTTAAAAAATCTACATAGTTTTTATCAGGGTAAAAACAAACTCCCTGGCTTTCTTTTTTGCTTGAGAGTTTTTTCAAACCAAGTTTTTTGGCAAAGTCTTTTACTTCTGATTTTGTAAAATCTCCCAAAGGTAAAATAATATGAGCTAATGTTTCTTGCTCTAATTGATGTAAAAAGTATGATTGATCTTTTGCTTTATCAACTCCTTCGTGAAGTTCAAAAGTAGACCTACCAGATCTTTGTAGGATTCTTACGTAATGGCCTGTTGCTATATAATCGGCCCCAAGCTCTTGCATTTTCCTTTGTAAGACACCGAACTTAATTTTTTTGTTACAGGTTACACATGGGTTTGGTGTTTGTAAGAGGCTGAATGTCTGAATAAATTCATCGACAATCTCTTTTTTAAATTCTTTTCGAAAGTTAAGCGTATAAAAAGGAATCTCTAATTTGTGTGCAAAAGCTTTGGCGTTATTTAAATCTTCCAAGCTGCAGCATTTATTTGTAATCTCAGCCTCATTTTCCGAGGGGATATATTTTGGATCAGTCCAGTATTGCATGTAAATTCCTATACACTCAAATCCCGCTTTTTTCAGTAAATAAGCGGCAATAGTTGAATCAATTCCTCCAGACATTGCAACTAGAATTTTTGATTTTTTTCTAATGTGTTTAGGAGGAAGATATTTCATTTTGCTTTATAAATTTTCTTTAAAAATATACTAAAAACTGTTTGATTTGTCATTTTAACTTTTTTTTAGCATTCTGATTTTCTCTTTTTAAGTTTTACAATCTTGCAACTTATTTGCCCAGTTGCTATATTATTTAGGCGAATTAATTCAATTAAAACTAACTTTTTTTAAATATGCTATACAATCAAAAAGTCCAAGATTTATTTTTAAAACCACACAATTTGGGAGAAATTAAAGATGCTGATGGAGTAGGGGAGGTTGGTAACGCAAAGTGTGGGGATATAATGAAAATATGGATCAAAGTTGATTCCCGGAAAAATGTCTTAAAAGAAATTAAATTTAAAACATTTGGTTGCGCAGCAGCGATTGCGACATCCTCGATTATTACGGATATGGCGATGGGCAAAACCCTTGAAGAAGCTGAACAAATCACCAATCAGGATGTTGCTGAAGAACTTGAAGGATTGCCTCCTGCCAAAATGCATTGTTCAAATCTGGCTGCAGATGCTTTGAAAAAAGCAATTACAGACTATAAGCAAAAAAAAGGTGGTCTTGATTCTTCTGAAGAGGAAAAAGAGGCTGAGACAGAAAAAATATCAGGTCATATTAATAAAAAAATGACAATTTCTGAGGTCATTGAAAATCATCCTAAGGTTATTGAAACTCTTTTGCAGTTTGGTTTTCATTGTGTCGGCTGCCAGATGTCTTCAGTGGAAACACTTGAAGAAGGAGCACAAAAGCATGGTATTGATATAGATGAAATGGTAGATGTTTTGAATGGAGTAATTAACTAAATTATAATTTTTAAACATAATCAAAATGAAGAACTGGTTTAAACAGCATAAAATGCTGATTTTTGTTTTTTTGATTTTCATTTTTCTAGGCATCTTTTATTTTGCGATGCAAAAATTCGCAAAAGTTCCAATAAATTCAGAAATAAATAATTCTGAAGAGAAGATAAACGGAAACATTAACGAAAAAATCCCATATGCTTTAAATGATCCCTTTTTAAAACACCATAAATTATTAGATTTTGCTAAGCAAGAGCTTAGAACAAGTGAAGTTATTCTTGGAGATGAAAAAAAATCCAATAATGGAATGCCGGACACATGGAATGGTTTTAATACAAGAGTTTCAAACCTAAATCTAGGGCGAACTTCTGATTCGGAATATTATACAGAGGAACAAAATCCCAAGAAAATTGATGGTATTTATTATGTAAGAAGTGTAGAAGGAGTTCCGACTCTCTATAAAATGGCAACAAACGCTGAAATTGCCTATGAAGTTGACATAAAAATTCCGCCAAATTCTGCGAAACATAAAATGATCAGCGAGAAACATTTTGCTTACATTGCAGAGGTTGATGTTGATCAAACAGGTAAATCAGTTGTGGTGCTTAATTTGGAAACCAACCAAGAGCATTTGATCAATGCCTCTAAACCGGAAATGAGAATTGCTTCTATTTTTGCTAGTCCTGATGCCAAAAAGATTGTCGTTGGAGAAGAATATCCTCCCACATCCGGAGATAATTTTGCAACCGGAGATACCTTAAATCATAGGGTTTGGGTTTACGATTTAGAGAACCCGGAACTTGAACCTGCTTTTATTTTTGACCAACAGCTTGATGTTATTGAAAGGTGGCCAATTTTTTGGTCACAATTGGATAATAAGGTTTATTTTAATTCATGCGATGTTAAAGAATTGCACTGTAATTTTGGCATAACACGCACTTCACCTATCTCGGATGACCGAGAGCCTGTTCCCGGTTTAGAAGTGGGAACTTATGCTTCTCAGCCGGTTTTGTCTAACAATGGTCGGCACATTGCTTATGTTGCTTGGAATGGTAACAAAGAGACTCCTTTATACAAAGAAGGGGATAACAAGAATAATGAATTTTTGAATAAAAACAGTATTTGGCTTTATGATATTGAAAATGGAGAAAAAAAAGAGTTAATTGATTTTGGTAACAACCGTATTATCGATCATTTGTTCTGGTCTCCTGACGGGATGTTTATTTATTTTGAATTGAGACAACTTGTCAAAAATGTAGATGGAAGTGTTTTTCCTACTTCAAATAGTACGGGTTTTTGGAGGGTTAATGTTGCTACGGCTAAATTTGAGAGAATTGCTCAAGATGTTACGATTAGTCCGGGGCAAATACTTTCTCATTTTAACCCTGTGCCGAACGGAAGCGGAATAATGTTTACAATTACAAAAATTTTCCCAAAAACAACTTTTAATGATCCTACAAAAGAAGTTGAGAAAGTTGAATATCTCTTACGTTTGTCGGATATGAAACTTATTGAATTAGGTGATAATGTAATGAGCGTGTTTAAAACAGAACCTCTTTAAACATTAAACATTGACCTTTTAATTAAAAATATTTCATTAAACAATTTCTTGGTATGAATAATATAAAAAAAAATTGGGGATTAATTCTTTTCTTTTTTCTTGTCGCAATAATTCCATTAAAAGCAGATGCGCGTACTGCAGAAAGTTTTAAGGCTCACTGTAGTCAAAATTTGCAATTTAATGATTTTGCCTCAATTACAAGTATTCCACCTGCCTTAAATACACCATTAACCCAAGCAGATGACGGAGGGTGGGTTGCTATCTATGAAATTGATACTGAAAATGAAAACACTTCTTCCGAAGAATTACTTATTGAAGTAGCAGGAAGTGTTAATAAAAACAATGCTTATGCAACAATTTGTATTAATGGTTTGGTGCTTGGAGTTGTTCCTACATATCAAATTTCACCTACGGATACCGATAGTTATTTTAAAATTCAATATACACTTGAGTTAAAATCAGGAGAAGAATCAGGGGTAAAAGCTATTAACCCAATTGTTTTTTCTTCAAACAGTGATTTTGCATCTGTTAATAAAGTAAATGATTGGAATGATGCTGATTTGGCTTTCATAGAATTAGAAGAAGTTCAGGCGGATCTAATACCTTCTTTTAGCGATGATTTTGAAAAAATTGCAGGAGGGTATGCTTATCATGAAGTTTACGCAACCTATAGTCCTCAAGACTTAGCTGTAAAGAAAAAAGCTTTTACTATGGAGGCTTTTGATAGGATTACCAGCTTTAACTATGCTATTTTTCCTCCCCTTGAAACATTAAGTGGTTGCAATGCTTCTTCTTTGGCGAATTTATCCGTTGAAGATATAAAATGCTTTCCTGCAAAAAGGCAGGAGGAATTTAAAAAATATTTTCTGGGTTTACCTGAGGTAATTCAACGTCTCTTTGACTTTGCTGCAGATGTTGAAGACGAACCGGCTTCAATAGATGGTTCTAGGGAGTTAATTGTAAATTATTTTAATGAAAAAAGCGGAAGTTTAGAATCTGCTCCAACTACAGGGGAATGGCTCTCAATTTCTGAGGAAGACAAAAAATACAGATATTTTCCAATTAAATCTATTGAGATTGATTCTGACTTAAGTAATGGATTGGAATCTTACTACGATATGTGTGATCCTTCTCTGCCTGCAAGTGAATTTAATGGTTGTTACAGCGGGATACATGGTTGTAATGTTAATAATAATTTAGATATTATTGCTGAAGTTGGTCAATCTATGGTTGTTGGTCAGGGGATTTGCTCCGGAGAAAATCTGCCGGCAGATACAGCTTCGCTTTTGAGTCACGTGGGTATCAATGATCCAAATGATCCTAAAATCGTTGCTTTAGCAAATATGAATGCAGAAGCAAATAAAATTTGTAGAGAAATTAATGACTCTGGTTCTATTTCCAAACTTCAAGCGATCAATGCCTCTTCTGTTGCAATTACGCAATATTTAGCAGATCTTGATTCTCGCTATGAAGGTTTTAATGCTTGCGAAAAAATTAGTGCCATCAATACTTTGTCGGGGCTGATGGATAGAACTTTAGAGGTTTTAGGTAGATCCAGCCAAAACTAAACTTTATTTTTCAACTAACTTTCTAGATTGCTTTAGGGAGTTTTGATACGCAAAATTTTCTTGGTATTTTATAAAAATTTTATGAAGAAATTTACACCTTTTTTGCTTTTCTTTCTCTTTATTGTCGCAGGATTTTTCTTTTTTTGCTCTATTCCGAAAGCTCAAGAATTTGCATTTTCCAGTCCGATCTGGAGAGGTGGAGAAATTAATGTCTATGGAAAACAGTTAATTAAGCAAGACAGTTTAAAAATAAATTTGAATTTGGAAATTCAAGATCGTTTGATTGAAAAATTTGCAGAACCGGAAGATGAAATTTCTGTTTTATTTGTTGCAGAGAGACTTTTTGATGCTCAAGGTAAAGCGCGTACGATAAATAATGAATTTTATTCGACTGTTTTGACTCCTGCAGGCAGACCTATAGAGTTTTCAGAAAACTTGTGGGGTGCTCCATCAAAGTTTAATACCAAAGAAGACGGGCTATTTTTTACTACCCCCTTAGACAAAATTAATTCTTTTAAAATTAGAGATTTTCAAGATGATCGGACCGGAAAAATCAGGACGATTAATTTGCAAATAGAAGAAAATATTGAGTCATTTGAAAAAGGTTTATACAGACCGAGAGTTTATTTCTTTTATAATAAAAAAGGGGTTAATGAAAATAAAAAAGCAACACCTGAGAAATCAATTCTTTTGGTAAGGCAGGCCTTGTTCCCTTTGAAAAAAGAATTCATTAGTAAGCCTGATTTATGGGATAGTGTTGATGATTATAAGGCGTTAAAAGATCAAATTTTTTATTTGCCAATGTTTAAAAAGGGTAATCTGGAAGAGTTAAAAATGCCTGCAGTTCTTTTTGCGGAGGAAAATTCTCAAGGTTCTCGCGGAATTGTTGCCGAAGAGGATCGTGATAATTTTAGAATCTCTACTCATGAAATCAATCAGTCTAAGTTAGTCCTGCCACCTCAAAAATATTCTCTTAATCCTGCTTTACCTTTAGTCGCTTCTTACGACTCTGAGCTAAAAGTTAAGACGGAAAGAGTTCCATTAATGAAAAAAGGTTTTTTAGAGGGAGAAATTCACTTGCCTAATGGTTCAATTGAAAAAATTTCAAGGAAAAAAATTACGGATTTTGGTGTTGCCGACGAAGGACCTTTTCAAACAGGTCAAGCCATTGCTTGGAAAAAAATAAAAACAGAAAACAAAAACACCTATGATTTCGAGAAAACAGGAAAATATAAAGTCTTCTTAAATGGGAAAATTTATGATGAATACAATAATGCATATGAGATAGGTGGTACGTATGACTTTTTTATTGGTAAGAAACTTACTTTTTCTTCTGCAGTGAAGCCGGGCACGCCCTTTTTTGTAGGTGATGCTTATTTCCCGAGGTTTGCTTATTTTCCTTCTTTTAAGGGGGCTGTAAAATTTAAATATACTTTTTATCCTTTTGATAAATCAAAAAAACCTGTTGAGCAAGTGATTGAAAAAGAAAATGTTGAAGGAGGATTGGGAGCACCTCCGATCCCTTTTGAAGAACCCGGGGAATATCATGTAGAAGTATTTGCAAAAGCAGATCATTTTATGATGGGGGAACATTTTGGCACTTATGTTGGTGGTGCTTTGGTTTTGCCAAGAGATTCAAAATTGGAATTACACGGTAAAATAGGTGCTAATTTTGCAGATGGTACAAAGATTACTGAACCTCGTTTTATTGCTGAACGTAATCCTATTTTTGAAACAAGGCGTGAATTTTATTTTCCATATTACTCAGGAGATATTTTAAAAATTGCTGCAAACGCAAATAATGCAATTGATCCAAAAGTGGAAGCGAAAGAAAAAGGTGGAGAAAAAATTACAGTAATTCCGCGCGCATTAAATAATTTTCATCCTTTTAATTATCCGGAAAAAATTAATCGGCATGCTTTTCTTTTTATTGTCTCTGAGAAAGCAGGATTAATTGCGCGAAGCTTTGTAGGAAGTGAATTTTTAGAGCATGGTTTTTGGAATGTTAGAAATCAAAGTTTTGGTGGTCGTTTAAATTCGAGCAAGTATGGAGATTTGGAAAATGACATTTATCGAAACTTTGCTGCAGTTTATTATGAAGATGAGAAGGGAGAATGGAAGTCAGATCACTATGTTTCCAATATAACCATTACATCGGAATTTGCAGAGGATGATCGGGTTATTGAACCTTTCTCAGAGAATTTTGCTGTTACTCGTGGCGTTGAAACTCCATATTTAGTTGGAACGGCAATGCAAAAACCTCTTGGTGCTAATTTTTCTCAATATTTGCATGTAGCTCCAGCTGTTGGTGATGTTAAAATTCAAATAACTTTGACTGATCCAAATGGAAAAGTAATAAAATTTCAGCCGGTTTATACAGATGAACATGGTTTTACTCCTATTGGTGAAACCTATCCTTTGGATATTTTAGGTGTTTGGCATGTAAGAGCTGATGCTGAATATAATGGAATTAAAGCTGAAGACTTATATAAAATTTTTGTTATTTCAGAAGAAACTGAAAAATGGAATATAGGGATACCGTATATGTCAAAGATTAAACCTGAGGCACCTGTTGTTTTTAAGGGTAGTGTTCCTGAAGCTGCAGAAAAAGTTGAAATTGATTATGAAGTTATCACTCCGGGCGCAGTCTTGGATTCCAATGAGATTAATATTTGTGACTTTAAAATGGATGAAAACGGTTTTGAATACCATTTTGATTTTGAGAAAATTAATTCAATTTACAAAAATTTTGAAATTCAACCACTTTCCAGAATGGCTATTTTATATTTTCACCTCTCCGGTGAGATTGAAGGTGAGAGATTCTATAAATTTGGGACTGCGATGATTAGGTCAGATAACATGTACTATTTGGGAATTTTACCAGAACATTAATTTTTATTTAATGCCCAAAGCTCTATTTCAACCAGTAAATCCGAGCGGCAAATCTTAGCTTCAACGCAAGTTGCCGCCGGGTAAAAAGGTAGCTCTAAAGAGTCATAAAATTTTTTACGGGTTTTGCAAAAATCTTCATAATCTCTGTCAATATCACGTAAATAAATATTGGTTTTTATCACATCTTTCCACTCAAGTTCGCTTTCTTCCAAAAGAGCTTTTAGATTTGCAAAAGTTCTCTCTGTTTGGGCTTTTAAATTATTTTTGTGAATACTTTCACCTTTTTCATTTACACTTGCTGTTCCCGAAATAACTACAAGATTAAAAGGACCGTAACTGATTTTTGTTCCTCTGGAAAAAGTAGCGGGTTTTGCGTACGAGTAAGCTTCGTTGAGGCTCTTTGGAGCAGATATTTGTTTTTTGATAATTTTTATTATGGATTGATTTTTTATCCTTAAAATGATACAATTATCGGAATTATTAGGCAAACTAAAAAACATGAAGCTATTAAATTTCATCAAAAAAATTGGAATTATTTGTTTTTTGACTTTCACTTTTTTTCTTTCTTGAGAAAGCGCAAAGGCTTTTGATGAGGATTATGTTGACTTGATTATCAAAATTCATATTGGAAGGGAAGAAGGTCAGCTTTATTCATTTAACCCCGAAGGTTCCCATTTATCATTAGCTTTTCAAGATGAGTATTTGCCAAATGATGCCGGGGACTATTCCGGAAATAGAGATTACGCTCAAAGCGTTTGGATTGAATTAAGCCAATTTGGTCTTAATCCTACCAATTTTGCTTCTTATGAAAGCGCTTTAGCTGCTTTAGAATCTCAAGTACTGCCGGAAGATATTCAAGATATTTTACTGGTTAATGCGAGTAATTATCAAGAAAACCAAGATGGCAACAATACTTTTTTAGTTTCTCCGCTTGATGGTTTTTTGCATTTTAAGATTAGAAAATCATATTTATTGGGATTAAATCCGAATCCAAGTATAAAAATTATCTCTCCTGCATTACCTCCCACTTTAGATGCTAAATTTTGTATTGAGGATGTTCAATGTTCTTCTTCTAATTTAAATGAAATGGGGGTAAATAGATGAATTACGCCATACGGTTTTTTTGAAGATGGAGGACTTTTTTCCCAAGAAATAAGTGTTGCAGCATTTGCAGAAGAAGATTTGGGATTAGATAAAGTTATTGTTGGCTTAGTTATCACTAAGAACCATGAAGAACAAATGACTCGTCAAAATTTTGTTAAAACTGCGGCATGGACTTCTAGTTCGCTGGTAACCTTTTCGCAAAAATTTGTTATTAGAGGATTCCATTTATTAGATTGGGTTTTGCAAGTTGATAATAGCGGAATAGAAGACGAATCAATTTTAACTTATTATAAAAAAATTCTTGCTTCTATAAACGGACTTTTGATTGTTATTTTGTTAATAATCGCTTTGCTTTGGAATTTCAGTTTTTTTATTACAGGAGAGCGTTTACGAAAAATGATGCTAACTTACTTTATAGTTGTGATTGTTGTAAATTTTTCAGTTCCTCTTGTGAGGTTGGGGATAGATGGCGCGAATATGTTACAAAATGTTTTTTTGTATACCCAGGATCCTCTAACCTGAGAATCTCGTAAAATTGTCGCCAGTGATTTTTTTGATTATGGATGAATTGAGTATGACCAAGTCAAAGGATATGCTTTAGAAAATGTGAATAGAGAATACAGAGAAATTATTACACAAGGAACATTGGATACAACTTCGGATTCTTTTACTTTTGAAGGAGAGTTTCCCGTAGCTTCAATTGCTGGTTGATTTGACTCTATTTTTACTAGCGTACTTTCTGAAGGGGCTTCTTGATCGGGAACAATTAATAACAACACAGATACTTTTGAAATGGTTACACAAGTACCAATTAATGAAAGATATGAAGACCGTATTTTTCATTCGGTTATGCTTCTTTTAACAGGACTTGGCTATTTCTTACTAAGTATGGTCTTTTTATTTAGAATTGTTATTCTTTGGTTTATTATTATTTTATCTCCATTTTTATTCCTTCTCTTAACTCTCCCATTTTTAAAAGGTTATTTCAAATATTGGATTTGGCTCTTTGTACGTTGGATTGTGATTTGACCGCTTTTGGCAATCTGTATCGGGGCATCTATTTTTATTTGGAAAGAAATAGGAGTGCCAATTACCAGTTTGTATTCATCTTACACTTCCTATGCACAGTCTACTAATTTCCAGATATCTGCTCCGGGGATGACAACCACAGGTTTAAATTATACAAAGCCAATGGCAGAGTATATTGTTGCTCTGATTATGCTTTATCTTCCTATTCTGTTAGCTTTCTGGTTAACACGTAGATTAAATGGCGGAGCTTGTTGTAATGCCGACTCTTCAAAAGGCTTCTTTAATTTATTCAGAAAAAAGAAATACAATAACCTTCCTCCTTCCGGATCAAATAATTGAAATGAATCTGCTGAAATGCCAAAAACAAAGTCGCCTCAAAAATCAGCGATAGGGCAATTTGCTACAAAAATGTTGGGAAGAGATGAAAGTAAGTTTAGTTTTGCTAATAAAATGATTAATGAAGAAAATTGAGCTAAGTGAGCTACGCACTCTTCTAAATCGAGTTTGAAAGACTTGGTGGACACCAAAAAATGACTTAATAATGAAAATATTGTTAATAAAATCCAAAAATTAGACACCCAGTTTTTAGCTGAATTATTAAACCTGATTCCAATAACAAATGAAAATCGTAATCAAGCTCTTTGAGAACTTGGTGATTTAACTAATGTTTCCAATCAAATAAGAAGAGATAATTTGGAAGGAATTAAATGAGAATTAGTAGAGCGTGCTCAGAATGGTGATAAAATGGCACAGAGTATTGTCGAAGAATTGTCACAAGATTCAGGGAGTTCAAGAATTGAGTGAATGCAAGATTCAGCAAAAGAGGAAAAAATTCCTCAGTCTATAGATGAAAGCACAGAAGGAAATAACTCTCTATGAACAAAAGTTTGAGAGGAGAATATGTTAACTCAGTGAAACAGTGAGTATGTTGATGATATGGATGATCTTAATCTTCAGACGAATCTTAATCCGGAAAAATCTTATGTAAAAGCTTGAGATTCATTACGTCAGGAAGAATCTTTAAACAAAAATTTCAATTTAAAGAATGATTCTGTCTGAGAAAATAAAAATTTTTATTATGCAAAAAATGAAACGCAAGATTGATTAAGGAGATGAAAACAAGCTAAAGAAGACATTATTTCAAGCAAATTAAATACAGCGTGACTAAAGGAGAAGAAAAGCTCATTTTCCGATAAACCTAAGTCTTATTGAACAGAAGAACGTGGTCTGGATCACTTAAATCCTTGAAAAAAATAAATCAATCAAAGTAATCTCTTTAAATATGTGAAAAATAAAAAAAATATATCTTCACTTGATAATTCTCCCATTTGTGAGTCTTCCAAATTCTGTTTTTGCAAAAGAAACAGCTTTGGGGGAGGCGGATAATTTTTGAGAATTGGTTAGTTTATTTTGGAGTTGGGGATTAAGAATTATTTTACCTCTTTCGGTTTTGACATTAATAGTTGCAGGTTTTATGTACATGTCTTCAGGAGGTGATGAAAACAAAGTTTCCGATGCTAAACAAGTGTGAACTTGATCAATTATTTCAGCGACTATTTTGCTTTTTTCAGGTGTTTTAAAAACTTTTATACAAAAACCGCTGGCAAATATCGAGCAAGGAGGGGGAACACTTAACACTTTGCCTCAAGTTATTCAAAATATTTCAAATTTACTTTTAACTCTGGTTTGAGCTTTTGCTGCTGTTGTCTTAATTTATAATGGAATTCAATATATGTTAGCAGCTGGAGATCAAGAGAAAATTGATAAAGCTAAAAAACAATTGAAATATGCTCTAATCGGTTTGATTATAGCTGTTTCATCTTATTATCTGATAAATCTGCTTATTAATTTCTGGGTCAATTAATTTTAGTTTGTTTAATTAATAGATGAAATGTTTAACATCCTTAAAAAAACTCTTTTCCTTTCTTTTTCTTTTCTTTCAAAAAAAGCTTTTGCTAATTCTGAACTTGAACTTTGTTCAGATGGTACGGTCAAAGATCCTTCAATCGGCTGTATTGAAGCTCCGGGAGGAATTATCAGTTCTTATTCCAATATGTATGATTTAATTGCCAGAGTGGGGGATTTTATGCTTGTCAGCGCAGGAAGTATTGCAACAATTATGTTGATTATTTCTGGTTTTCAATATGCAACTGCTATGGGAGATGACGAAAAAATTACCACTGCAAAACGTAACATGAAATGGTCATGAATTGGCTTAGGTATATCTCTAAGTGCTTATTTAATTGTTGAATTTGTAATTAAAAACGTTATATAAAAAAACAAAAACAGGAGTGGTCAAGTGATAATCTTGCAAAAAGCTTGTCTATGGAAATTTTAAATGTACAATAATTTTGTACATGATCTTTTTATTTATTCATGAACTTATAATTTACTCTTAATTCTCCTCTTATGAAAAAGCAAAAACTCACATCATTTTTGGCTTTATTTATGATTTTGATCATGAATTTGGCTTTTATTTCTACTGTGGATGCCCTTGATTGTGTGGATGAGGATAATGATGGATATATTGTACTTGATTCAGGGGATATAGATGATCCGGACGGGAATTATTCTCCGGAAGAATGGAAAATTTATTTCGACGAATATAAAGCTTCCCCCGGAGCGTGTGATGGTATTAATTTCAAGAAAGGAGCCGAACCTGAAAGATGTGATGCTATAAAGGTTGAGGACAGGAGGGTTATTGCAGAGGGTAATATCTTAGGTTCCAAAGTTAATCCGGGAGCAATTGACGGACCAAATAATGGAATTGATGAGGATTGTGATGGTGCTGATGGTGAATACGTTCAAGGTGGCAGTAATGCTGCGGATATTACGGATCTTTTAAACAATATTATTAATATCCTTGGATACTATGTCGTGGGTGGTGTTTCTGTCCTCGTGCTGCTTTGGGGTGGCGTGACCTATGCAGGTGCAGCTGGTGATGATACAAAGACGACTAAAGCTGTTAAAGCCATGAAAGGCGCGATTATTGGTTTGATTATTGGTATTGCAGCTCCTTCTATAATTACTTTTATCATAGAGAAGGTCTTCTAAATTTATCGCTTATAGATTGCTTAACTAAAATAAAAACAAAAAAACAAAAGAAAGAGAGCCTTGGAGGAGGGGCTCTCTTTCAATTTGGCATTTTAAAATTTACCCTTCAGTAAAGCAAACAAGTAAGTTATAATCGTGCTGATTTTTTAGAAAAACTTTGACAAAAGAAACAGCAAAGCAGCGGATTGAAAAGCTGAAAAAAGAAATTAATAACTATAATTACCAATATTTTGTTTTAAACAAAAGCCTTGTTTCGGAGGAAGTAAGAGATTCTTTAAAAAGAGAATTAATTGATTTGGAAAAAGAATTTCCTGAGTTTATAACACCCGATTCCCCAACGCAAAGGATTGGAAATGTTCTATCAGGTAAATTTCAAAAAGCCAGACACTTAAAGAAAAAAGAAAGTCTTAATGACGTTTTTTCTACTGAAGAAATAAAAGAATGGATAGAGCGTCTCGAGAAAATTTTACCCGGAGAGAAATTCGAATATTTATGTGAATTAAAAATAGACGGGCTCAATGTTTCTTTGGTTTATGATCAAAAAGGCAGGCTAATGCGCGCGGTAACACGCGGAAACGGAATAGAAGGGGAAAATGTAACACATACGATTAAAACAATTCAATCTATACCTTTGTCCTTAGAAAAGCATTTAGGGAGCGTGATGGAAGTTTCAGGAGAAGTTTTTATGCCGAAAAAAGCTTTTGAAGAATTGAACAAAAAGGAAGGAAATAATTTTGCAAACCCACGAAATGCTGCTGCCGGTACAATTCGTCAGCTTGATCCCCAAATAGCTTCCGAGCGTAATTTACAAATGTTTTTTTATTCAGTTTTTTTAGAGGATCAAAAAAAAATACCGGAATCGCAAGCAAACCTTTTTGACTATTTAAGCACTTTAGCATTAGCAGTTGAAAAACATCGAATTCTTTGCAAAGGTTTAAAGGATATTGAAAAATTTATTTCAGAGTGGAACAGAAAAAAGAATCAACAACCCTATGATATTGATGGAATTGTTATAAAAGTAAATTCCCTGAAACAACAAAATAAGCTAGGTTCAACAGCAAAAGCACCAAGATGGGCTGTGGCTTATAAATTTCCGGCAGAACAGTCTACTAGCCAAATTATAGACATACAGATGCAAGTGGGACGTACAGGAGCAGTGACCCCTGTTGCAATTATGAAACCAACTTTTTTGGATGGATCGACAGTTTCCAGAGCGACTCTACATAATGAAGATGAAATAAAAAAGAAGGATGTGAGAGTAGGGGATACCGTTGTAATTCAAAAGGCCGGAGATATTATTCCTGAAGTTGTTGAAGTTTTGACCGATTTTAGATTAGAGACGGAAAAACCCTTTAAAATGCCAAAGAATTGTCCTGTTTGTGATAGTAAATTAGTTAGACCTGAAGGTGAAGCTGCTTGGCGTTGTCCAAACCGTAAATGTAGTGCGGTTCATGAAGAAGGAATTGCACATTTTGTTTCAAAGCATGGATTTGATATTGAGGGGCTTGGCCCCAAGGTTGTGAAAGCACTGATTGAAGGAAAGTTGATTGAAGATGCTGGAGATATATTTTCTTTAAAAGAAGGGGATTTATTAGGATTACCTTTATTTAAAGAACAAAGAAGTGAAAATATTCTTAATGCGATTGAAAAATCAAAACAACTTTCTTTAGAGAAATTCTTTTTTGCTTTAGGAGTACGTTATTTAGGAATTGAAACTGCTGAATTAATTTCTCAAAAAATTCCTTTTGAAAAATCAAGCAAAATAATAAATATTCGAGAAAAAGGACAATTGGATCTATTTTCCGAGGAAAAAACAAAAAAAGTAGAGATAAACTATATTTCAATCAAAGATATTCTTAAAAAGATGCAGAGTTTATCTCTTGAAGATTTGGAAAAAATAGATGGAATAGGAGGAAAAGTAGCTTTCTCCGTAAAGGACTGGTTTAATGATCAGGAAAATGTTGAATTTATGCTAAAACTTCATAATTATGGTATTTCTCCGCTTTTACCTGAGCGAACTTTTCAGCAAAACCTCGTTGACCTTACTTTTGTAATTACAGGCAGTTTTGCAGATTATTCGCGTGATCAACTTAAGAAAATGCTTAAAGAGCGCGGAGGAAAAGCTACAAGTAGAGTCAGTAAAAAAACCAATTATTTGCTTTGTGGAAAAAATGCCGGAAGTAAAAGGGAAAAAGCGAAAGAATTGGGTGTAAAAATCATTAATGAAAAAGAATTTTTTGCTCTCTTAGAATCATGAAAATACAGCTAATTTTAGTTGGTAAAAATAAAGATAAATGGATAGATGAATCTATACGGGATTTTTTGAGAAAATTGAGAGGTTTTGCTGACCTTTCCATTGAAATCTTGAAAGATGAAAAAATATCTAAAGGACAGGCTGTTTCAAAAATTAAAGAGCTTGAGGGAGAGAGAATTCTTGAAAAGGTTATTTCTGGAAATTTTTTAATTGTTTTAGATCAAACCGGGAAATTACTTTCCTCTGAAGAGTTAGCCGAGCAAATTCAAAGGAAAATAGATAACGGTCAAAATCTTACATTTGTCATCGGAGGAGCATTAGGTTTATCTTCAAAGGTGAAGGATAAATCTGATTTACTCCTTTCTTTTTCTAAAATGACCTTAACTCATCAAATGATCAGACCCTTCCTTTTAGAGCAAATTTATCGCGCCTTTAACATAATAAAAGGAACAGGATATCATAAATAATTTTAACCTTGGTCAGTTTTGTTTTTTTGAGGAAGAAACTGACGTTGGTATTTTTATTATCTTTTTCTTAATTTACCTTTACTTTTACCTTTATTTAGGGTAGAATATATAGAATTATAATTCATATCAAAAGAAAAATGCTGAAAAAAATAGGAATAATTTTGGTTTTTATCTTTACAACAATTATTTTTGCCTGAAATCAGCCCTCAAGAGGGGAGGATTGATCCCTCGAATATCCCTATCTATCTTTTAATCGAAGCAGTCGAGTGGAACACAAAGGAATTTTTGATCTAAATTACTCTGCTATTCGCGATAGCCGAATGTTAAGTAATGGCGATGAAATTAAGGTTAGAAAGGCTGTGTGAGTTGAATTATATTTGAATCCGGAGAGCGTAATACGTTTGGACGATGATACGGAAATAGAATTAAAAGACTATGATGGAGAGGATTTTAGGATCAAGTTGGAAGAAGGTCAGATTTGGGTAAATATAAATAACTTAGATTTAGAGCTAATGTCTGGCAATGCTCTAATTTCAATGAATAATGGAACTGCTAATATTCAAAGAGAGGAGAATAAAAATTTCATAACGAGTTTAAAAAATACAAATAAAGTTACTTTGCTCAATGATGATGGGGAAAATTTAAACCAGATTTATCTTCCCGTGAAAAATGAAATTACTCTTGTTGATACGGCAATGACGCCGGCTTATGCTAAAGTTAAATTTTCCAAATTAAAAAAAGAGTTAAAAATGACTCATCTTTCTCAAGAATTGATTGATGAGCAAGAATGGCTAAGGGAAAATCTTGCGCAAGATATTACTTTTACAAATAGGATGTTCACAGATATCCAGCAAAAATATACAACTGTTCGTATTTCTCAGGCAGCATCAAATTTTAAAAATTCATTTAATTTTTTGATCTTCAATGATTCCAAAACACAAGAAAGATACTTAAACAGAATTAAAGATTTATATACAAGTGCTTTTTATTTTGCATCTTTGGAACAAGTAGATCAAGCAAAGGGAAACATATCGAAAATAGATGAAATAAGTTCGAATTTAAATGAAAATGTATTACCTCAGCATCTTGATAATTTAAATGGCTTATATCAAGAGTATAAAGAAATTTCTTATAATAATACTTGATTTTTTGTAAAGCAAAAGCTACAAGGAGATATTTTGTCTTTTGCTTCTGAAGATAAAGAATTGTATAGTAGAGATTTTGAAATAGACGAAGTTAGGAATTTTGAGCAAGCTTTATTTGATTATAAATTATCCGAAGCAAAAATAATTTTAGCTTGAATTATAAATTCTTGGTCAGAAAAAAGTTCATTCAATCAACAAGAAAAAGAGATTTTATTTGCAAATATTGAAAATATCTACAATGCATTGATTTCAAATATTACGAATCTTGACGAAGATTTCCTAGCTTCCCAAATCAAGTTAGAGCAAATGAAACTATCGAATTTAAATGAGGCTGAGAGAAAGGAAATGGCCTTAGAGAACTTAAAATACAGAATTCGTTTAAGTAGTGATTTTTTGGCATTACGTAAATATACTTTGGCAAAATATATTGCTGAAGAAAATATTGAAGAATTAGAGGAAAATTTGGATAAAACCAATCAATCTGTGCAAAATTATTTGGCTTTATTAAAAAAAGAGCTAGATGTAAAAATGGCTTATATTGAGGAAAATTTACATGGATCTGCACACTATAATGAAGAAAATTACCAAGACTATTTTTCACAAACAGAAGCAGAAGAAAATGCTTACAACACTTTGATTGAATACAAGGAAAAAACTATTAGAGAACAAGCTACCTCTAATATTCAGAAAAATATTGAAATAAATTTTGTTTTAGAAAAATTTAGATCAAATAATATCTATGTTCTTTCTAGTAATATTGAAAGATTGGAGGATCTAGCCGATAAATTTATCATCAAAGAAGCACGTACAACAAAAGAAGACGTTTTCTCTGCAAAATTTAATGCGACGACAAACGCACTATATGAAATTAAATTTGAATGACAAGAAATTAAAAACAGTTTGCTTTTAGGTGAAATTACTTATGCATTGCAGCATATACCTAAAAATCTTGATTCACAAGAGATTGTAGTTAGTGATGATGCTCAAAAATCAACTAAAAGCTTAACCTTTGAACTGAGAAGAGAAACAGGTTTAAAAATTATGCAAGATTTAGGTTTTGAAGTGGAAAAACAAAATTTACTCAGAAATTCTGAAAATAATATCATTGTTAATTTAAAAATTGATGAAATACCAGTTACTTTTATCTTGGATGAACAGAAGCAAACTGCTAGTAACATTATGATTATTGATGTTGGTACGATCGAAGAAGAGATTGCTTTAGAAGAAATTCTTGAAGTAGTTCGTAATTTTATTGTTGAAACAAAAAAGGAAGAAGAACTAAATTTAGTTGCATCTAACTTAGAAAAAATAAATTTGATGTTTGATTTGAAAAAAATTCAAAATTTGGAATTTCAAAAATATCAAATCAAAAGTCTTTATGATCGTAAAAATAAAGTTTTGTTTGATGTTGTTTATGATCTTGAAAAAGAGGTTTTTAATGAGGTTAATTTGCACGATTTATGAATCTTAAATAATGTTAGGTCTGCTAATCTAATAAAAGAAATAACACAATTGAAAGTTGAGCAAGAGCAAGTAAAACTAGAAGAAGAAATGAAAGAATGACTTAATGAGGAAAATTCCGGAATACTTCCTGTTCTAGTTCCAAATGAAGAATTTACTGGCAATTAAATTGATTTTTTTAAGACTATGCAAAATTTTCAAATAAAAACATGAGAAAAAGATGACATTGGTATTTCTCAGGCAATTTCAAATTTTAATCAGGATGTAAAGGAAAAAGAGGTAAGTCAAAAAGCGAAAGCTTCAGGTTTGGGGTATATAAATTTACACTGAGTTCATATAAATTCAGATTTAGCCAAGATTGTTACCAGAGAAGAATCAGAAAAAGCAGATTTAATTCCCTTTTTAAAAGTTGGTAAAAAGCTAAGAATTGCTTTTTTAAACTTTGAAAAAAAAGAAACCAAGCTTTTAATTCAAAAATTAAAAGAGCAGGACTATCGTTTAAACTTAAACTTGTGCTCAGAAGAAAGTTTGAAATTTGGTCAGCTTTTATATAAGACAGAAAAATTTAAACCACGTACTGAAACAGAGCTGAGTATTGAGGAGCGTGATATTGGTACACATGATGCTGAAATTGAGAATTTGTCAAATTATGCCGATAAGTTGGAGAATTTGCAAACAGATACTTTGCTTGAACTTATTAGTGCCGGCGCGATAAAGACAGCTTCTTCTGATGTACATATTCAGCCGGAAGAGACACATACGCTTTTACGTTTTAGAATTGATGGTGTTTTAAAAACTATTTTTAAGATGCCTAACAAGGTTTATCAAGCTTTGGTTAAGCAGGTAAAATATGAATCACGTTTAAAGTTTAATATTACGCACTTACCTCAAGATGGACAGTTTCATATAAAAGCAAATTGAGTAAAAATTGATGTGAGAGTTTCCACTTTGCCTACTGAGTTTTGAGAGACACTGGTAATGCGTTTTCTTGACCCGAATAGAGGCATTGTTGAGCTATCTGATTTGGGTGTTAAAGGAAAAAATTTAAAAATTCTGGAAGAAGTGATTAAAATTCCAAATGGGATGATTCTGGTAACCGGTCCGACTGGATCAGGTAAAACAACCACCCTTTATTCGATTTTGAATCAATTGAACTCATCTGAAAAAAAAGTTATTACATTGGAAGACCCCATTGAATATCATTTGGAAGGAATTTCACAAAGCCAGGTCGAGGACGAAAAAGGTTACACGTTTGCTTTGGGCTTACGTTCTATCTTACGTCAGGATCCTGATATTGTGATGGTGGGTGAAATTCGTGATCAGGAAACAGCGGAAACAGCTGCTCAGGCGGCTTTGACCGGTCATTTGGTACTTTCGACTTTGCATACGAATTCTGCGGTTGAGACGATTCCGCGTTTGGTGAATATGGGACTTAAGCCTTTTATTCTTGCGCCGGCGTTGAATGTTTTGATTGCGCAGAGGTTGGTGAGGCGTTTGTGTCCGATGTGTTCGGAGGAAAGGGAAATTTCTCAGGCTGAAAAAGATTATTTAAAAAAGCGTGTTCAGCAAATGCAGGAACGTTGAATTGACTTACCTGATTTGCCGGCAAAGTTGAAGTATCCGGTTGGTTGTGCGAAATGTAGTAAAACCGGTTTTCATGGTCAGGTTGCTTTGATTGAAGTTTTGAGGATTTCAGATGAGATTGAAAAGATGATTTTAAGAGAAGCTTCTTCTGTGGAGATTATGAAGCAAGCTTTAAAGGAGGGGATGGTTACTTTGGAGGAAGATGGGGTGATGAAGGTTTTGGAGGGAGTGACAAGTGTGAGTGAGATTGTGAGGGTTGCGTAAGGCGCAAATTATAAATTTTAGATTATAGATTATAAATTAATTTAGCCCTTTCCCTTTCTAGAGAACGGAAAGGGTTTTTGGAATGTTCTTTATTTATAAATATCTTTTCTGTGTTTTATGTTTAGGATCATGAGAATTTGAATTTTTCCTGATGTGTCAATTTCAAAGATTGCTCTGTAGTTGCCAATACGAAATCTATATTTATTGTTTTTAAATCCTTTGAGTTTTTTTGCATAGTCAAAAATATCTTTTTGTTTTGAAAAGAAAAGAATCTTTTTGATAATTCTTTTTGCAATTGTTTGATTGATTTGTCTGAGCTCTTTTATGGAGTTTTTTGAATAAACAACGGTGTACATGGTGTTTTATGATATTCCAAATTCGTGCATAATTTCTTCTTGAGTTGCGAATTCTCCGTTTTGAATTTGTTGTTTAGATTCTTCCAGTTCTTTTACTATTTTTGTGTATGCGTATTCTTTTTCATCGATAGGACTGATCTCAAGAACAGGTGTGTTTTTTTTAAGTACGATAAACTTAATTTTTTGGTTGTTTGCCTCTTTTGTGTATCTGGACATATTTTGACGAAAGTCTTTCATCCCTACAAATTTTGTAGTCATAATTCTCTGAATTAAGTTTAACTTAAGTGTACACAATCTTTAGTAAAAAGTCCAGAAAAACTATTAAACTAATGCTTTTTTACATACCTATAAACTTCATCAATTCATAAACCAAAAAGGCTGACCAGACGCAGGCTTTGAGGAATCCTACGACTCCCATTCAGAATCCGGTGGAGGTTGTGATGTAGTAAATTAGCTGCGCCGAGGAAACCGAATGAATAGAATGCGCTTGGGGAAGTTTGGTACTTGAAGCATTTCTTGTTTGCCTTTTTTTGTCATAGAAATAAAAATTATTTAAAAGTATCAAAATTATTGAATTGATATTTGTTATATCGTGGTTTTGAATATTCGTATTTTTTCTTTGTTTCTCTGTTTGTTTTACATCCATTAAAACATATAGAACGTTTGCCTTTATTGTTTCCTGTTTTATTTTGTGATGCTTCCTTAATAAAGTCCTCTGAAGACATTATCCAAAATTGTTCTAATTTTTCTGAGTAAAAAACAAAGAAATAATTTGGTCTGAAATCGTGAGAAATTGCAGAAAATCTTGCTCCATCACCTAATTTTGAGGATTTAGATCTAGCCTTTATTTGGATTTCAACAAAACTACCATCTTCTTTTCTTAGAACAGCATCTATGCCAAAGTCATCAACAAGAGGCACATAAAGATCAAGTCCTTCTTTCAACATTTTAGCAAGAACCCAGTATTCAATCCTTTTACCAAAACCTGCAGAATGACGAAAATTCATGACGATACTTTTATTTAACTAATTCTTGGATCAGCAATAAACCCTTTAATCGCACTAGCTGCAACAGTAGCTGGAGAAGCAAGATAAACTTCGCTTTCCGGGCTTCCCATGCGACCGACGAAATTTCGATTCGTTGAAGAAATACAGCGTTCTCCGGAAGCTAAGATTCCCATGTGACCTCCCAGACATGCACCACAAGTTGGCGTGGAAATAGTCGCACCTGCATCAGTGAAAATATCAAAAAGACCTTCCCTCATCGCTTGTTTCCAGATTTCAGTTGTAGCCGGAATTACAATCATGCGCACTTCCGGATGAACTTTTTTGTCTTTCAAAATTTCCGCCGCTTCACGTAAATCTTCAATTCTACCATTCGTACAAGAACCAAGATACGCCTGTGTAATTTCAATTTCTTCGGTAATTTCACTAAAAGTTTTTCCGTTACTTGGTAAGTGTGGGAAAGCCACGATTGGTTCTAATTCACTTACATCAATTTCAATAATTTCTTTGTAGTGAGCATCTTGGTCTGCCTTGAATTCAGCAAAATCATCTAGCTGCAAACACCCCCCTGCCCCCTCAAGGGGGTCTGAAGAGTTGGCTTTGCCAACTCCTGACTTTGCACGAGCATTGTTGATATAATCAATGGTTTTTTGATCAGGCGCGATCAATCCCGCTTTTCCTCCTGCTTCAATCGCCATGTTACAGATGGTCATGCGTCCCTCAATGCTCAAATTATCAATATAATCTCCTTCAAATTCCATACTCATATAAAGCGCACCATCCACATCAATTTTTCGAATGATGTGTAAGATGATGTCTTTGGCACTTACCCCCGGTTGTGGTTTGCCGTTTAACTTGAACAAAATGGTTTCCGGAACTTTGAACCAAAGTTTTCCTTCTGCTAAAGCAAAAGCAAGATCCGTTGATCCGATTCCTGTTGCAAAAGCTCCTAAAGCACCATGTGTACAAGTATGTGAATCCGCTCCCACAATTATATTCCCGGGAACAACGTGACCTTGTTCGGGTAAAATTGCATGACAAACTCCGTGATTGCCCAGTTCATAGTAATTTTTAATTTCATGTTTTTTACTCCACTCACGCAGCCTCTTAACAAGTTCGGCTGACTTAATGTCTTTGTTCGGGACAAAATGATCCGGAGTTACGACAATTTTATCTGTATCACAAATTTTGGTAATACCTTTTTCTTCCAGCATACGAATTGCAGGAGGAGTGGTTACTTCATGACACAAAATCGTATCAACTTCGGCAAAAACCAGTTCACCCGGTATGACTTTGGATTTACCACTATTTTTTGCCAGGATTTTTTCGCTAATGTTCAAAACGTATTGTGTTAAATAAAAAATATTTTTATTTTCATTCCCGTGAAAACGGGAATCTATCGGAGAGGGTAATTTGCAACTATCTTAAAGGAACTACTTTTGTTTGTGTAATTTTAGGAGAAAGAGATCTTGGGCTGCTTCAGGCTTGTAGTCTGAACCTTTTGATTTATGCCAACCTAAGGTTATGATTGTCGTTTGGATAAACACTTAGGTTCAACCTGTAAGGTTGAAGCAGCGACATATTAACATTAAGGACAAAATTCAGGGATGACAGGCAGGGGAATTCGTAATTCGTAATTAAAAAATTGACTCTACATCCCCGGAAGTCCCATGCCGCCCATAACGACTTTCATTTCTTCGGCAGCAATTTGTTGGGATTTTTTGGTTGCTTTGTTGAGGGCTTCTTTGATACTTTTTTCCAGTGTTGCTTTGTTTTCCATGGCTTCGTCAGAGATTTGAATGCTGACGACGTTTTGCTCTCCATCAACGGTAACAATCACTCCTTTTTCTTCTGCTTCAATGTGGATATTTTTAAGTTTTTTCTTGATTTGTTTTGCTTGTTTTTGAAGTTTGTACATGTCTTTCATTTTTCCTAGCATAGCTTTTCTTTGTTAAGAATAAAAATAGCTTTTAGCTGCTTTAGTTTACTTTGAAGAAGGGGAATCGTCAAAGGATTCTACTTTTTTTCATTTCTGTAGATGTTTAGTATTTCACTAACAAAAAATATGTCACATGACAAATGTAATGTAGGGGGAAGCGATCGCTGCCCTCTACATTATTAAATATTTTTCAAAAAAAACCTTAAATCTGCAGATAATTCTGCTTTTAATGAAAGTTTTTTTCCGGTACGCGGATGTGGGAATTCTAGATAATAAGCATGTAAAAAATGTCTTTTGAGTCCGTAGCGTTTTTTAATGGCATGGTTAAATTTATAATCTCCGTAATTTTTATCGCCAACGAGGGGGTGCTTTAATGTAGCAAAATGGACACGAATTTGGTGCATTCTTCCTGTTTCCAGTTTGATTTCCATTAAGGAGAAATCTCCGTATTTTTCAACAGTTTTGTAATGAGTGACCGAGTCTTTGGCGTGTTCTGATTTGGAGGCAATGATTTTCGTACTTCTTTGCTTGCCTTCTGTACGAACCAATCCAATCTTGATAACCCCGTTTTTCTTTTTTAATGCTCCTTTAATTAAAGCTAAATATCTTTTTTCAATTTTTTTCTCACGCACTTGTTCATTCATCTTTCTCAAGGAATATTCATTTTTTGTCAAAATAACCAAGCCTGAAGTGTCTTTGTCTAAGCGGTGGACCAAACTGACGGATTCTCCTTTTTGTTTGCTGCCTTCATGCTTTACATAAGCTTGAGCGATATCGAGGAGTGTTTGTCCTGAATAATTTTTAGTCCCCGGATGCACTGCGATTCCTGCTGTTTTTTCTAAAACTAATAGATCTTCATCTTCATAAGCGACTTTCAGATTTTCTTTATAAAATTTTGTTCCATATATTTTGGGAGTTTTTTTTACTTCTTTCTTGGTGAAATCAAGTTGCTCCGCTGTGAAAAAAAGTTTTATTTCATCTCCTTTTTTGAGGATTGTTTCGGGTTTGGGCTTTTTGCCATTTAATTTAACTTTGTTTGTGCGGATGGATTTGAAAATAAAGCTTAAAGGAGCTTTAACGAAACGTTTTTTTAAAAAGCGATCGACACGCTGATTTTCCAAATTTTCGTCGATTTTAATTAATTCCAATTTTTGTAATTTTAAAAAGAACTTAAAGCTATTTTAAAATTAACATACTTTTATTTACTTTACTATTTGCGAAAAGAAGAAAACGTGAAAAATACTTTATTAAAAGATATTTATGAAAGAAAAAACTTGTTTTTTCTTTTAATAAATGGTAAAATAAACTGAAAAATTAAAATAAAAATATGCAAAAAAAGATATTTCTAAAATGAGTTCGGCAAATAGTGGAAAGCTTAAGTGAGGAAGAACTCAAGGAAGTTTTAACTTCTGATCTTCTGTCAAAATTAAATTCTGAGCCTAAACCTATTGCCGTAGAACCAAAGGAAAGCGATTCTGAAGCTAAAGAAAATATCTTTGGACGCCTCAAAGATTTAGGCATAGAGAGATTTAACGATGTTAAAGATTCAATCTCCGAAACGGTTTCTAAAATGAAGGAAAAAAAAGAAGTTGAGCAAAAGGTAGATGAAAAAATAGAGTCAAAGGAGATACGTAATAATCCCTTTTTAAAAATGCAAAAATCCAATAATTCTCAATAAAAATGATTACACTTAAAGAAATTCTAAAATTTCAAGCTGATAATGAAATTTCTGATTTACATCTCATTACAGGTGAAGTTCCCTGTATGCGCCAATCTAACTGAAAGATTGAGGCACTCAATGAAACCCCTCTGACAAAATCAGATATCGCTGAGTTAGTAAATTCATTTCTTTCCACAGAAGAAAAAGAGCAATTTAAAAAAGATGGAGGGTTTGATTTTGCAAGAGATTATGAAGGTTTGGGACGTTTTAGGATAAACCTTTACCATGAAGTAAGAGGAATTGGCTTAAATATAAGGTTTATTGAAAATAATTTGGTTGATATTGAAAAAATGGAGATTCCACAGCAGATTTTAGATGTTGTGAATAATCGCTCAGGGCTTTTACTGATTACAGGACCAAACAATTCAGGGAAAACAACATTGTTAAATAGTTTGGTTGACTACCTAAATACAGAAAGAGCTTTAAAGATTGTAACCTTTGAAGATCCTATTGAATATGTTCATCGTAGAAAAAAGAGTATTATCTCTCAAAGACAAATGGAAAATTCAATGGAAGCAAATGCCCGTCAAATGAAATATGTCTTTAGGCAAGATGCAAATGTTGTTTGTATTGGTGAAATTAGAGATTATCAAACTATGCACGCTGTTATGACTCTATGTGAAGCGGGATATTTTGTAATCGCGACCTTACACAGTATTGGTGCAGTACAAGCCGTAGAAAGAATTGTGAATCTCTATCCTGCAGAAAAAAGAGAGCAAATTTTTTCACAAGTAAGTAGCGAGTTGAAAACAGTTCTTTGTCAAACGCTGTTACAATATAAGAATGAAAAGAAATTGGTGCCTTGCCGTGAGATTTTCATTCCTGATGATGCAGTAAAAAGAAAACTAAAAGAAGGTGATTTACAGTCAGTTTATACTCATATGGAAACCACTTCTCAAAAAGGAAACATTCTCTATGATCAATATTTATTAGGACTTTTTCAGTCAGGCGCAATTACACAAGAAACTTTGATGAAAAGTTATCATGATCGAGATTTTATTCAGAGTTTACTGGATTAGATCCTTTTTCTATAATTTTCTCAAGGAAGATAAAAGCGGCTTTTTTAGTCTTTATTTTTCCTTCCAGTTGTTCTTCATGGATCAGATTGAGGTATTTACCAATTTCAGGTCCTCTTTTGAGGTTAAACTTTTCAATGAGCTCATTGCCGTTTAAGAGTGGCTTGATTGGGGTTGTTAGTAGCTTTTCTGACTTAAATTTTTCGTATTCCTTTTTGACTTTATAATACAAACTTAAATCGACTGGAATTGAACCGCTTTCATCACAGCGATGCAGTTCCAGTAAGTCTTCAAACCAAGGATTCATAAATAGTTTGATTCTTTGAGCTAAGCGCATTTCAATAATTTGTGCTATGCGCATGTGATTTTCTACAAGCCAACCTATTTTACTTTTCAAAACATTATTAAAGCGAAAGCGTCTTCCGATTTCTTGTGAAAATTCCAATGATTTTTCAGCATGTCCATCAAAATGAATGCGATCTGCTTTACGTAGAAAAGTAGGACGTTTGCCTGTGTCATGCAAGAGAGCTGCCCAAATTAGTGCAATATCCGCATCTTTTTTTAATTCTTGCATAACCATTAATGTGTGAGTTAGAACACCTCCTTCTTGATGATATTTAATTGGCTGAGGAATATCTTTTAGAGCTGTGACCTCAGGAATTAGATCTTCTAAAATTCTTAAATCGATTAAATCTTCCACTGCTTGTATACGCGAAGAATCATTCAGTATTTTGTTGAATTCTTCACCAATTCTTTCTCGACTGACTTCTCGAATAAACTTGGCGTTTTTTGTAAGAGCTTTACTAGTTTCAGGGTCGTATTTTAAGTTAAAACGATTTTTAAAACGAACGGCACGTAAAATTCTTAATTTATCTTCCTGAATACGCTCATATGGATTTCCGATAAAACGTAAAATACCATTTTTCAAATCTTCTTCACCGCCGACAAAATCCAGGATTTTATTTTTAATCGGATCATAAAACATTCCATTAATTGTAAAGTCACGTCTGAGTGCATCTTTTTTGGGAGAAGTGAAATAAATGGCATCCGGTCTGCGTCCGTCGCTATAACCGCTGTCTGAACGAAATGTTGCTATTTCAAAGTGATGGTCGTTTTCAATTGCTAAAATCACACCAAATTCTTTTCCAATTGGAATGGTTTTTTTTAATAGTTTTTCAATTTCGTCAGGAGTGGCGGATGTGGCTATATCATAATCTTTTGGTTCTTTCTGCATAAGCATGTCCCGTACAGAACCGCCAGCTAGATAGGCTAGAAATCCGGCTTTTTGTAATTTTTTAACGATTTTATTTGCGGTTTTTTCCATTGATTTTTTAGATATATTGAGGTTTTTGTTTTTATTGAATTCTAGATAATTATACCATGAAAAGACCTTTACAATATAGAGGAGTTTGCTTAAAATTCCTTCAGCAATTTTTAACTATATTTTTATGTATCAATTTCTAACGATTTCTCAGATTATCATTTCAATTCTTTTGGTTTTATTTATCTTAATGCAAGACAAAGGTACCGGACTTTCGGCTACATTTGGTGGTTCGGGTAATTTTTATGCCTCAAAGAGGGGAGTAGAAAAAATTCTTTCAAAAGGAACGATTATTTTAGCTATTCTATTTTTTGTTAATGCTGTAGCCTTTCTTTTTGTTTAATTAGCTAAAAAGAAGTATTTTATGTGGAAAATTATAACTAATTTCACTCGTCTGGAAAAAGTTTTAGTGATTTTTTTAACGGGGGTGATTGTTTTTACCAGCCTGCAACTCTCTTGGAGATTTTACCAAGAAAACACTGATGTTTTGCCTGCAAAAGGAGGTATTTATGCAGAAGGAATTGTAGGTGAGCTCAAGTTAATTAACCCGGTTTTTGCGAACCAGAATCCTGTGGATGCTGATATTGTGAAGCTTGTCTTTGCAGGTCTTATGAAATATGACTCTGATCAAAAGACAATAGTAGATGATTTGGCTGATCATACACTTTCATATGACCAAAAAACATATACTTTTACGATCCACGATAATGTTTATTTTCATGATGGAGAAAAGGTAAAAGCAGATGACGTTATTTTTACTTTTAATGATGTTATCAAAAACCCTGAATTTAAGAATGAACTGTTACGCCGTGAATTTGAAGGGATTGAAATAAAGAAGATTGATGCAAAAACAGTTACTTTTACTTTGCCAAAACCGTATAAATTTTTCCTGACAAATTTAACAGTTGGTATCTTACCAAAGCATTTACTTTTTGATTTGCCGGTTGAAAACTTGGATCAATCCTCTTTTAATCAAAACCCTGTCGGCGCAGGTCCGTTTAAATTTAATCAAATTTTAGTCAACACAAATAGCATCGATGTTATTTTAAAGAAATTTGAGGATTATCATGGAGAAAACCCTCCTCTTGATGGTTTAGTTTTAAAAGTCTACAGAGATTATCAAACACTAATCAAAAATTTAGATGTTTTAAACGGAGTAAGAGCTATTCCAAAAGATCAGGTAGAGACTTTTCCCAAACAAAATCGTTTTGAGATAGCTAATTATCATCTACCTCAGTATGTTGCACTTTTCTTAAATAATGATTCTAAAATATTAAAGAATGAAAAAGTTCGTCTTGCTTTACAACTGGCAACAAATCGTGAAAAAATTGCAAAAGACTTAGAAGAAGACATGATTATTGATGATCCATTGATGGAAATTGATAATCAAAACTGGATATACCAATATGACACAAAAAAAGCTGCAGGAGGTCTTTTTGACGCGGGATGGCTTTTGCCACAAAAAAAAGAAAATAAAGCGGAAGACAAAACTAAAACCAGTACAGGAGAAAAAATAACTGAAACTGTCACTTTTAAAAATATTTTTTCTTTTCCTAAAGCAAAAGCAGAAGAAGTTAATTATATCACTGCTCCAAATCAAGGAAAGGACTATGAAACTAAAGAAGAAAGTCTCTTCATTCTGGGAAATACTCCGGCAAATATTAAAGAAATTTGGGTAAATGATTATTCTTTAAAACGCTACGAACCGGGAAAGGGGACTTGGTCTTACAAAGCAAGTACAGAAATTGGAACATTGCAGAAAGGAGAGAATCTTTATGAAATATTTGCAGTCGATGAATCCGGTCGTAAAAGTAAAATTGATGAAATCAGAATTACTTTGTTGGATGAGAACAATTCTTCTGCAGTTAATTCTGAACCTGTAACTTCAGTGAAGGAAGAACAGCCTCTTGATACAGAGACAGAGAAAAAAGAAGCTTCTGATGCGGAAAAAGAAACTGAAACTGAGACTGAGACAGGTTCAGTGATCGAAATAGAGCCGGAGGTAATAGAAGAGCCGATTCAAGAAAATTTTAATATTCGCCAAAATGATGAAGGAGAAGTTTTGAATTTACGCTTAATTACATCGAATCGTCCTGTTTTTTATCAAGAAATTGCAGAAGAAATTAAGTCTCAGTGGCTTGAAGTAGGAGTTGAGGTGAAAATAGAAGTTTTTGAAATGAAAGAATTCCAAGAAAAAGTCCAGGCAAGAGATTATGATGTTTTGCTTTATGGACAGAGTTTAGGTTATAATCTTGATGCTTATCCATATTGGCATTCAAGCCAAATCGGAGAAAAAGGTCTTAATTTGGCAAATTATGCTAGTTTTGAGAGTGATAGTCTGATGGAAGAAGTTCGTATGACTCATGATGTGGAAACAAGGAGAGACTCTCTGGAAAAATTAAAAAAAGGGATGAGCAAGGATTTGCCGGCAATTTTCCTTTATAGACCTGTTTATTACCTTGCTTATGACAAAAGATTAAAAAATATCAGTATTACGGATTTACCTACAATTAGTGATAGATTTGCCAACATTGAAAGATGGTATCTAAAAGAAGAAAGATTTTTTAATGAAAACAAAGGATGGAAAAACCTTTTTAGTTGGATAAAAGAAACTGCTTGGAAGCTAAATTAAACTTTAAATCTAATACCTAAATAAATATATTTTAACCAATTATTAAAATGAAAGTAATTTTTACCCAAAATATTGCTGGTACAGCTAAAAAAAACGATATCAAAGAAGTTTCCAATGGATATGCAGCAAATTTTCTTTTTCCAAAGGGACTTGCAAAGGTTGCGACACCTGAAGCCATAAAAAAAGCCGAGGAAGCTAAAGCAAATGCTGTTGCAAAAAAAGAAGAGCTTAAAGAAAATGCCAAAGAGGTTGGAAAGAAATTAAGTGGCTTGAAAATCGTATTTAAAGAAAAAGTTGGAGACAATGGGCATTTATATGGAGCTATTGCAGAAAAAGATATTATTGAAAAAGTTGAAAAAGAAGCTAAGGTCGAGTTGGCAAAAAAGAATATAAAAATGGAAAAGCATATTAAAGAATTAGGTGAACATGAGGTAGAAATTAAAATTTCCTCAGAAGTTAGTGTAAAAATTAAGATTATTATTGAGGAGGAAAAATAATAATCAAAAATTATCAACTAATAGTTACGAAGTATTCGTAACTATTAGTTGATAATTCATTGCAAACCTTGAGGGCCTGTAGCTC
>JANQMV010000046.1 GCA_028279865.1 Candidatus Altimarinota bacterium
GTTTCAATAAACGAATTAGCACTATCTCTTCATGAGATATTTTCTACAGAATTATCGCCCCTTTCTCCTTCCTGCCCCACTCATTTATCATTATCAGGCACCTCATCTGAATTAGTGCTAGTCATAGAACTATCATCTGGAGATAAGGTATTAGTATTTTGTTCAGCTAAATTACCTTCATCAGGCACTTGTTCATTTATATTTTTATTTTCTAAATCTACATTATCTTCTTTCAGCTCTGCAACTTCCTCAGGATCTGTAGTTTCCCCAGAAGGCTTAACTGTTTTCGAGGGGGCTACAGTATTCTTATCAAGCATTGAGGATATCTGTGCAGCATCTTCACCCACCACCATTTTTCCTGTAATATTACTCCAATAACCAACCTCCCTACCTTGTTCATCACGCACAGCAATAAGATTATCATCAACTTCACCTTGAACATAGTAAGTTTGACCATCTTGTTCTACAGTACGACGTATTTCTCCTGTATCAAGATAAGTCTCGACGTCTAATACGGGCGTACCTACCTCTTTTCATCTTCTACTAACTTCAGCACTTCACGAACTTTGATATTTTTCTGCTATTCTCAAGCTATCTGGGTCAAGTTCAGATTGACCTCTCGCCTCTGCTTTTTTTGTAATTTGTTCTTGAACTTTGCTAATTGGCGTAGGCACAACTACTATTTCACTTGGAAGAAAAGACGTTTCATATACATTTTTTTCATTAGGGCTATAGCAAGAAACACTGCGAGGCTTACCATCAAAATCAAATTTTCCTCAATTTTTTTTAAACTTTGCCCTCCACACAGGATTATCAACTATTTCCCCATTAGTCTTAACATATTGCTGCTTCAACGCTTCAATTTCATCCGGGTTTCATTTACTAATGCTACCAAGATCAAAATCTTTCTTAACATCAACCTTTCAAGGTTGAAATTCCGTAATATTAACTTCTCCTTTCAACAAGATTCCTAAATCAAAAAAAGCAAACAACGAGAAGCCAAAAGCCAAAAATAATCATACAAATATTTTCCCTATGTTTTGCGGATTTAATTTCAAAAGCTATTTCTATTAAATTTTCCCTAAATTATATCAAAAATCTCTCTAAAAAGCAACCTCACCTTGCCTTTTCTACTTTAGTCTGTATAATTTCTTCGAATTTTTAGCTAACAGCTAGAGGCTATTGGCTAACAGCCTTTAAATTATTGATTTTAATTTAAATAAGCCTCCAATTTTATAAATTAATCAAAAAGACATGTCAGACCTGACCAAACTGCGCAATATTGGTATTATCGCCCACATTGATGCAGGTAAAACAACTGTAACAGAGCGAATCCTTTATTACACAGGGAGAACTCATAAAATTGGTGAAACTCACGATGGTGAGTCACAAATGGACTGGATGGAACAAGAAAAAGAACGTGGGATTACAATTACTTCTGCGGCAACTTTCTGTTCTTGGAAAGATATTGATATCAATATTATCGATACTCCGGGACACGTGGACTTTACTGTAGAGGTAGAACGTTCACTAAGAGTGCTTGATGGAGGTGTAGCTGTCTTTGATGGATCGCAAGGAGTAGAACCTCAATCAGAAACAGTCTGGAGACAAGCTGATAAATACAAAGTTCCTCGTCTGGCTTTCGTTAACAAGATGGACAAAATGGGAGCTGATTTCTACATGAGCTTGGAAAGTATTCACGAAAGACTTTCTGACAAAGCTGTGGCGATGCAACTTCCTATCGGAACTGAAGCAGATCACATTGGAGTTGTAGATCTACTTGAGAAAAAAGCGTACAAATTCGAAGGAGCAAGTGGGGAAACAATCACTGAAATTGATATTCCTGCTGACTTAGTTGATAAAACTGAAGAATACAGAGAAGCATTAATCGAAAAAGTTGCTGAAGTTGACGAAGTTGTTATGGAAAAATATCTCGGAGGAGAAGAAGTAACTTTAGAAGAACTTAAGGCAGGTATTAGAAACGCAACAATCGCCAACGAAATTTACCCTGTATTCTGTGGTACAGCACTTAAAAATGTTGGTGTACAACCGGTTCTTGACGCCGTTCAAGACTATCTTCCCTCACCACTTGACGTACCTCCGGTAACCGGTACAAACCCGAAAACCGATGAAGAAGAAACCAGAAAACCGGATAACTCACAACCATTTACAGCTCTAGCATTTAAAATCGCTACAGATCCATTCGTAGGTAAACTTGCGTTCTTCCGCGTTTATTCAGGTGTACTTAAATCAGGAAGCTATGTATACAACGCTACTTCTGGTAAAAAAGAACGTATCGGACGTATTCTGAGAATGCACGCCAATAGTCGTGAAGAAGTAACTGAAGTAAAAGCCGGTGATATCGCTGCTGCAGTAGGACTTAAGAATACAACAACCGGTAATACTCTTTGTGACCCGGACAACTTAATCAACCTCGAATCAATCACCTTCCCGGAACCGGTAATCCATATTGCGGTTGAACCAAAAACAAAAGCCGATCAAGAAAAAATGGGCACAGCTCTACAAAAACTATCAGAAGAAGATCCCACTTTCCGTGTAAGAACTGACGAAGAAACAAATCAAACAATTATTTCAGGGATGGGAGAACTTCATCTTGATATTATTGTTGACCGTATGAAGAGAGAATTCAAAGTAGAAGCAAATGTTGGTAAACCTCAAGTTGCTTACCGTGAAACAATTCAAACGACAGTTGATACAGAAGAAAAATACTCTAAACAAACTGGTGGTCGTGGTCAATATGGTCACGTAGTAATGACAATGGAACCACTTGTGCATGATGAGAATTCCGAAGAAGATGATGAAAACAAACATTTCGAATTTGTCGATGCCATCGTGGGAGGTAAAATTCCTAAAGAATATATTCCGGCTGTTGAAAAAGGTCTAAAAGAAGCGATGACAAGAGGTATTGTTGCCGGATATCCAATGGTCGATGTAAAAGTAACATTGAAAGATGGTTCTTACCACGAGGTCGACTCATCTGAATTAGCCTTTAAATTAGCTGCTTCAATTGCCTTCCAAGACGGAGCCAAACGAGCTCAACCAGCCCTACTTGAACCAATTATGGCGGTAGAAGTCACAACACCGGAAGAATATATGGGAGATGTCATGGGTAACCTAAACTCAAAACGTGGGCAAATCGGAGAAATGTTTGACCGTGGTAACGCTAAAGTAATTAAAGCGAAAGTACCTCTGGCCTCAATGTTTGGTTATGCAACCGATCTTCGCTCGATGACCCAAGGTCGTGCGAACTACAGCATGGAATTCTCAAACTATGAAAAAGCTCCAAACAATATTGTAGAACAAATTAAGGAAGAAAAAGGAATTAAATAAAATTATTTGAAATATAAAAAACACTTCCACTTCGGAGGTGTTTTTTAGTTTCAAACCCACTTGACAAATAATTAATTTTACATATAATAAACAACTTTTATATCTACCCTTTATGCCATGTTAGAGCAAAGACCTAGAGGCACAGGCACTATTCCAATCAAAGTTACTCTTGAAAGAGTCTTCCCCATCAGCGCAGAAAAAAACAGACAAATTGATGAACTAGTCATAAAAATACGATTAGAAAAAATTTCCAAACAAATCAGAATGCTCGTTGAAGAAATGAATTCAAAGCATAATCCCTATGTTCCCTCAATAGAATATAATAATTACCAAGACTTTAAAATAAAAATTTTAAATATTACATTTAAAAATACCAGAAATGGATTTAAAGGATCAATCTAAAGAATTCAAAGACCTGATTGCAGAAATCATAGCCTTAAAACAAAGAGAAGTCACACTTACTGAATTTCTCAATGCTTCCTAAATTAAGTTAAAAAAATATTTGACCAACACTTGTTAGCACTCTATAATGTGGAGTGCTAATTTGTTTAATGTAATAAATTAGACTCAAAGATTGATTTTTCACCTTAAATCAGGTATAATACAAGGATTAATCTAATAAAAACTCTAAACTTTCAAAAAAAATGAATTTCAAAAAATACACCATCAAGGCCTCAGAAGCAGTACAAGAAGCACAAAGACAAGCCGTAGAACTTAAAAACACTCAGTTTTCCCCCCTCCACTTGTTAAATGCTCTGGTACAAGAAAAAGATAGCCTCGTACGCACACTTTTAAACAATCTGAATATTGAACTGACAGACTTTGAAAACAAACTCAAAGACAAAGTTGCCTTACTGCCACACGTACAATCCAGCAGTCAACTGGCTATGTCTACCGAACTGCGTGATGTCTTCATAGAAGCGGAGAAAGTGATGGCAAGGCTCACAGACGAATTCGTCAGCACCGAGCATCTTTTCATTGCTATTTCAAAAATCAGTTCACCTGCGAAAGACTTACTCAAGGAATATAATATTGACGAAAGTAAAATTCTAGAATCACTCCAAAAAGTACGCGGAAATCAAAGAGTAATTGACCAAGACCCGGAAAGTAAATATCAGTCCTTAGAAAAATACACCATTGACCTGACAGCAGAAGCTAGCCAAGGAAAAATAGACCCCATTATCGGTAGAGATGATGAAATCAGACGTACAATGCAAATTCTTTCGCGTCGGACCAAAAACAACCCTGTCATAATTGGAGAACCGGGTGTGGGTAAAACAGCAATAGCCGAAGGATTAGCACAGAGAATTGTCGCTGGTGACGTACCAGATACATTGAAAAATAAAAAAGTCCTAGCGTTAGATCTTGGAGCACTTGTCGCTGGTGCAAAATTTAGAGGAGAATTCGAAGACAGACTCAAAGCCGTACTAAAAGAAATTGATAATGCGGAAGGACAAATTATTCTGTTTATTGATGAATTACACACAATCGTAGGAGCCGGAGCAAGTGAAGGATCCATGGATGCTTCTAATTTACTTAAACCAATGCTTGCTCGCGGAAAACTTCGTGCCATTGGCGCAACAACTTTAAAAGAATATCGCAAATATATTGAAAAAGATGCAGCACTGGAGAGACGCTTTCAACCCGTACTTGTTGAAGAACCAAGTGTCGAAGATACAATTACCATTTTACGCGGCATCAAAGAAAAATATGAAGTTCATCATGGGGTAAGAATCACTGATAGTGCTTTGATTGCCGCAGCAACCCTCTCAGACAGATATATTAATGATCGCCAACTGCCGGACAAAGCAATTGACCTTGTCGATGAAGCAACTTCATCACTAAAAATGGAAATTGAAAGTGAGCCGATTGAAATTGAAAAACTCAATCGCACCATCATGAAACTGGAAATTGAAAAAGAAGCACTCAAAAAAGAAACAGATCAAGCCTCTCAAGAAAGAATTCGCAATATTAAAAAACGTATTGCCGAAATCAAAGAAACCAAAGACGCCTTGGATGTACAATGGAATGCAGAAAAAGAAAGTATTTTAGCAATTCAAAATTCTAAGACAACTCTCGATCAACTCAAAAATAACGCCGAAAAAGCCGAAAGAAACGGAGACCTGCAAACCGCAGCAGAAATACGCTACGACAAAATTCCGGCTCTAGAAAAAAAGCTTAAAAATGCTGAAGAAAAAATTAAAAAAACTCAGAATGAGAAACAAATCCTCAGAGAAGAAGTTGTCGAAGCAGATATTGCCAACGTAATCTCGCGCTGGACAGGAATACCGGTTAGTAAAATGCTTTCCTCAGAAGCTGACAAACTTTCTCACATGGAAGCCGAATTACATAAAAGGCTAATCGGTCAAACAGAAGCAATTAAATCTGTCTCAAATGCAGTACGCCGTTCTCGTGCGGGAGTCTCGGAAGAGTCTCGCCCGATTGGCTCATTTATCTTCCTTGGTCCAACCGGTGTTGGAAAAACCGAGCTAAGTAAATCGCTCGCCGATTTCTTGTTTAATGATGAAAATGCCATGATCAGAATTGACATGTCTGAATACATGGAAAAACACGCAGTCGCACGTTTAATCGGAGCACCTCCCGGCTACATCGGACATGATGAAGGTGGACAACTCACAGAAGCCGTACGTCGCAAGCCTTATTCCGTCTTACTCTTTGATGAAATTGAAAAAGCACACCCTGATGTCTTTAACCTTCTTTTACAAATTTTAGACGATGGCAGACTGACAGATAGCAAAGGACGTACTGTTAATTTTAAAAATACCGTGATTATCATGACTTCCAATCTTGGCAGCCAGATTATTCAACAATTTAGTAAAGATCTAATTGAAGATGAAGAATCGACAAAGGAAAAAACAGAAAAAGTTGCAAAATCAGAAGATAAAAGATTGGAAGCGGAAAAAACAACAAAAGAACTAATCAAAGTTAACAATGATTTTAAGCAAAACACCAAATTAACCGATGAAGATGCCATAATTGCAGAGCTCGAAAACAAGAAAAAAGGAGAACGCAAAAAGGAGCTTCGCAAAAAAGTGATGGGAATCTTACAAGCTCATTTTAAACCGGAATTTTTGAATCGTGTGGATGATATCATCATGTTCCATAATTTGAGTAAACCCGAAATAAAACAAATTGTTGAATTGCAGCTTATTGATGTTCAAAAACGTCTTAATAAGCAACAAATCAAACTTAAAATCAGCGAAACTGCAAAAAATTTAATTGTCGAAAAAGGCTATGATCCGGCTTTTGGAGCAAGACCACTAAAAAGAACTTTGCAAAATCTTTTGCTTGATGAGCTAGCCATGGAAATTATTGAAGGAAAAATCAAAGAAGGTGCTATCGTAAAAATAGATGTCGAAGAAGGAAAATTGACATTTAGTTAACATAAATCCATATTAATTAAAAAGACTCGAGCAATGCTTGGGTCTTTTTAGGTCTTAATAAGTTTATTTTTAAGCACTTTCCTCTAATTCAGGGAAATAGTCTTTTAATGTTGAAAATGGAAGAGCTTGCATTTGAGCAAAAGAAATTTCTGGAAAGTCATATCTTAATCGATCCCGAAGATCCTGAGTGATATTTTTAAAAACTTCTGTAACTTTTGGATCAATATTCTCTAATGCCTTTTTAGTAATTCCGTATTTATCAAATGCTTTTTGTGTAAAATCTGGCAATTCCGGAGGCTGAAATTTTTTATTCATTGTGAAATAATTAGTAATTTAAAAACAACTCAACTCAAGTCAACCAACTCAGAATATAAACCAAAAATAGATACGTGTCAACCACATTTTCCCCTTCCCTTTTTGGCTCTAAATCCGTAAAATATTCGCACATTTGATTATTTTATAAATTTAAACATGTACAACAAATCAGGAGTTGAGCTCGCAAAAATGCTTAAAAATGGCGTTATTATGGATGTAACCAACGTAGAAGAAGCAAAGATTGCAGAAGATGCAGGAGCTTGTTCAATCATGGCACTTGAACGCGTACCTTCCGATATTCGTAAAGATGGAGGAGTTGCCCGTATGAGTGATCCGAAAATGATTACAGAAATTAAAAAAGCTGTATCAATTCCTGTGATGGCCAAAGTACGTATTGGACATTTCGTAGAAGCACAGATTTTAGAAGCTTTAGAAATTGATTTCATTGACGAATCAGAAGTACTTACACCAGCTGATCCAAAACTACATATTGATAAAACACAATTCAAAATGCCATTTGTGTGTGGATGTAGAAATCTTGGAGAAGCTTTGAGAAGAATCGCTGAAGGAGCTTCAATGATCAGAACAAAAGGAGAAGCCGGAACAGGCAATATCGTAGAAGCAGTTACTCACCTACGCCAACTACACGGAGAAATTCGCGACATAAAAAATATGGACAAAGCACAACTAGTTTTTGCTGCCAAAGAAATGGGAGTATCAGTTGAGCTTCTAGAACTTGTTCAAAAAGAAGAAAAACTACCAGTTGTAAACTTTGCTGCTGGTGGAGTTGCTACTCCTGCTGATGCAGCTTTGATGATGCAACTTGGAGCTGAAGGAGTTTTCGTTGGTTCAGGGATTTTCAAATCATCTGATCCACAGCGCATGGCAAAAGCGATTGTCGAATCTGTAGCTTATTTTGATAATCCAAAGAAATTAGCGGAAATTTCCAATGATTTATGTTCGGCAATGCCGGGACTGGAAATGGAAACACTTGATACAAAAATGGCTGAAAGAGGAGTTTAAAAATCCTCTCCTTTTCATTCCTCCGAAAGCCTTCGGAGGAATCTATCTTGGATTAATTTGGAAGTAAACGTTAATTTCACATTAAGTAAAAACAGATCCCCGATCAAGTCGGGGATGACAATTTTTTGATTGTTTTCATTATGAGCAATAAAGACAAAATCAACGTAGGTATTCTAGCCTTCCACGGCGATATCGAAGAACACGAAGAAGCAATTGCTTCTTTAGGTTTTTCAAGTATCCGCCTAAAATATTTAGAAGATTTGGATAATTTAACGCACTTAATTCTGCCCGGAGGAGAAAGCACCACGATCAGCAAATTTCTTGATAAAACAGGAATAGGCAAAGCTATTCAAAAAAGAGCAAAAGAAAAAACTCTGCAAATTTATGGAACCTGTGCAGGAGCAATCTTGCTTGCCAAAGAAGTGGAAACACAATATCCCGTGAGTAATTTAGGTTTAATTGACGCCAAAATTTCACGTAATGCCTACGGAAGCCAAATTCACTCTTTTGAAACTGAACTAAACTTTAAACCAACTAAGCAAAATTTTGAGGCAATTTTTATTCGCGCTCCCAAAATCATTTCACACTCAGACAAAATTGATGTTTTATGTGAACACCAAGAAGAAGCAATGATACTCGAACAAGACAATGTCCTCATCTCAACTTTTCATCCTGAACTCATTAGACCAGCAATTATTCACGAGTATTTTCTAAGTAAATAACAGTACTTCAATAACCAAAGGCGACGTCACTTGAAGTCGCCTTCAGTTTATATCGACAAAAAAAATAAAAGGCACCGCCTTTCAAGCAATGACGTTAGCAAATTGTATTTGGTAACTAGAGCAAATAACGTTTCATTCCGTAAGGGATAGCCAAGGCTATCCCCTACGGATACGGAATTAAATTGTTACCTTCTTCCTCAAAAATCAGTACTAAAAAAAGTAATAGCACAAAACTGGCGTTTTTTTGTTTTTAGCATTAAAATGACCATTGTTCCAAAAAACACATAGATTCCCGTATATTTTATAATTTTTTATCTTTAATTTTTAATTTCAAACACCATGGATTTCAAAAACTTTGACTGGTCTTTCAAATCAATCGCAAAAGTAATTGGATTGGTAATCGCAGGTATTGTCGTGCTTACGATTATCATCTCACTAATTTCACTTTCATTCAAGACTGTTTTTTATGGTGGTAATAATTACGATAAATTAAACTATCAAAATCAGGGCTTCACAACAGAATTTACCAAAAGCGAATCAGACAGTATTCGCAGTTTAAACAGCAGAATCGTATTACCTCCTGAACCAGGTCAACCTACAACAGGAGACACTGCCGAAGATTTTGAAATTAGAGAACACAACGGAACTATTCATACAAGAGAATTAGAAGAAACCTGCAAAGAAATTGCCAAGCTAAAAGCTCTTGATTATGTTGTTTTTGAAAACGCAAATGAGGGAGAAAATTCATGTTACTACAATTTTAAAGTCAAAATTGAACAAGAAAATGAAATTTTAGCAATGGTAAAAGCCCTTGATCCAGAAAGATTTAATACACAAATCCAGACAATTAAAAGAATTGTTGATGATTATGATAGCGAACTGGACATTTTAAACAAGAAACTCGAGTCCATTGAAACAACTCTGGCAGATGCCCAAAATACCTACGACGAACTACAAAAACTCGCCACAGCAAAAGAAGATGTCGAAAGTTTAGCTACAATTATTGACAGCAAATTAAATTTAATCGACCGGCTGACTCAACAAAGAATTGAGATCAGAACAGAAATTGACCAATTTAATAAAGCCAAATCAGAGCAATTAGACCGCCTAAACTATGCTTATTTCAATCTAAATATTTACGAAGATTTGTACATTGACATTGAGAGAATCAAGAAGACTTGGCAGTCAGAAATCAAAGCCTTTGTTCGCAATGTAAATGATATGCTTCAAAACCTAACGGTTAATTTAGTTGAATATGTTTTGAACTTCTTGCTCGTCTCAATTTATTTCTTTATCTCCCTCGGCTTACTGAAAATTGTCTGGGTAGTAACAAAAAAAATCTGGCGAAAAAAAAACTAATCTAGCCTCAATTACTTAATTCATTTATTGTAGAGACACTCAGATCGGGTGTCTCTTTTCATTGAAAAAAACAAATGCTCACAAAAACCTTAAAATCCTTAGACTTAGCACTCTCAAAAAAACAATTGCGGCAGTTTGAAAAACTTTTGGAACTCTATTTAGAATGGAATTCAAAAATAAACTTATCTGCAATTAAAGACGCAAAAGAAACAATCATCAAACACTTTTATGACTCTCTTTTGATTACTCAACTTGATGCCTTGAACAGCAAGCTTAAACTTACTGTTGCCGACTTGGGAACAGGCGGAGGTTTCCCGCTTTTACCTCTGGCAATTGTTTATCCGGACAATAATTTTTTGGGAGTTGACTCTGTACAAAAAAAAATTACAGTTGTAAAAACCATTGCCAAAGAACTGGATTTAAACAATCTCAAAACAAGTATGGAAAGAGTCGAAACTCTCGGTCAAAAGCAAAAACATCGAGAAAAATTTGACATTGTCCTCACACGAGCGTTTGCAAAATGGCACACCTTACTCGAACTGGCTCTTCCCTTAGTGAAAATCAAAGGAAAACTTATCGCCTATCAAGGTCCGCAAATTTTAGCAGAACTTGAACAATCGGAAAAAATCATTGAATTATTAGGTGGAAAAATTCAAAAAATTTCACATTTTGAATTACCGGAAAATATGGGCGAAAGAATTTTTATAGAAATAGAAAAAATAAAAAACACTCCAAAACAATACCCTCGAGAAATCGGCATACCTAAGAAAAAGCCACTAAGTTAAATCACTGTTTTATGATTTTAAAATAGCTTCGGTCATCAAGTCGTTGTATTTCCTGTGAATGCTTTTAATCTCTTCAAAATCTCTGCTATAAAATTCTGCAGTAATTGCAATAATATTATCAACTGTAAGTTCTAAAGTGGGCTTAAAGCCAAAAGATGTTTCGGGGTTCACCCTATAAAAAAAAGTAAAATAATTAGCAATAAACAAACCTATCGCTGCTTCATCCTTTGTTAATTTTTCCTCTTCAAACAAGTTTTTTAGGATTGTTCCACTACTCAAACAGTCTTCTAAAAACAAAGCTGAAGTCTTGTGACAAAGATCTATCAAGCGCTTTTGAATTTCATTTGAAGCTCCACTACGAATCTTTTGCAATGCTTGATCAATTGGAAATGTCTCAACTTCTTGAACCGGAACGGTGAAACTGATCTCAGGATTTCCCATAAGGCTTTTTTTTTATGAAATATCTAAATTAAGGCTAAGTGCAAAGTTGCTGAAAAAAACGAGCAATTAAAAAAAATTAGTCCGCACTCAGCATTGGCTCAAACTTTTTTTGAAGAGTTAACACTTCTTCCATTTGTAAATTATAAACTTCCGCCACTATTTTTAATGCATTTTTATTCTGCCGATCCATTGAAGCAGCAGCTTCTTGAGAAAAAATTTGAACCTGATCAGAAATTTTTTCTCTGATTTTCCTGAGAATTAAAACAATAAAATGATGTATCTCTAGTTCTTTCATCGTAATTCTGCCTTCCTTCAGACCTTTTTTAGTGCATGCCTCTTCTTTTGCATGTTGTCGAGCAAGTTCACCTGCTTCTTGCCTATATTTCTCACTATCAAAACCTTGGATATTAAATTTTTCCTCCATAAAGCCTACTTTACAAAAAGACAAATCAGTGCTCAGATACGCATAATAATTAAAAAATAATTAAATTGCAAACTTTTTTTCTTTTTAAGAAAAGTAAAATAAATTAAAATAAAAAATTAATATAGGCTATATTTAAAAACAGTTCTAGTTACAGCAAAAAAACACTATTCTTCTAATTTTTTTTATGTTAGAATGTAAAGAATTAAATCTTTATCATAAAAATAAAAATGGAAAAACAAACAAGAATTACACAATTTTTCATCGACTTAAAGACTTCTCCGGAAGGATTAACCTGACCTGAAGCAAAAAAAAGGCTAGAGACACACGGACGCAACGAGCTTGACGTCAAGAAAAAAGATCCCCTTTGGTTAAAATTTATCCGCCAGTTTAAAGATTTAATGGTTTTAATTTTAATTGGAGCAGCCTTAGTCGCAATTGCAGTCGCCCTAATTGAAGGACATCCTGATGAGCTTACAGATGCCTATATTATTTTGGGAATTGTTTTTTTGAACGCAATCATTGGTTTTGTACAGGAATTTAAAGCAGAGAAAGCCCTAGAGGCATTACAAAATCTTATTGCGCCCAAAACAAGGGTCATCCGTGATTGAAAAGAAATCATGATTGAAAGCAAAGAGCTTGTTCCGGGTGATCTCATTATCCTTGCAGAAGGAGATAAAATAGGTGCAGATGCACAATTATTTGAAGCAAATGAACTTAAAGTTGAACAATCCGCTCTCACCGGAGAATCTGTCCCCGTACTCAAAACAGCTGACCAAAAAGCCGAAACCTGCCATAACAAGCACGACTCAAAAAACACAATTTATATGGGGACCTCCGTTGCCTCAGGCTCAGGTAAAGCAGTTGTCATCGGAACAGGTATGCAAACTGAGTTTGGAAAAATTGCAAACATGACAGTCAAAACAACAAAAGATCAAAGCCCTCTACAAAAAGAACTCTTTAAAATCGGCGTTTTTGTTGCCAAAATAACCCTAGTAATCTCAATCGGGCTTTTCTTAATCGGTATTTATTTTCAAGGTTATTCAGCCGTAGAATCTCTCCTTTTTAGCGTTGCTGTCGCAGTTGCAGCAGTACCGGAGGGACTGCCAGCCACTATCACAATCGCACTCGCTCTAGGGGTGCAACGTTTAGCAAGAAAACACGCAATCATCAAGCAACTCTCATCTGTCGAGACATTGGGTAGTACCACAGTAATCTGCAGTGATAAAACAGGCACACTGACAAAGAATGAAATGACTGTCACCAAAATCTTACTCGGTTCAGACAAACAAATCAGTGTTGAATGAATTGGCTACACTCCGGAAGGAAAAATCAACTTTCCCGAACAATACAATAAAACTGACTTTGAAAAACTCTTAGCCGTTTCTGCCGTTTGTAATGAAGCAAAATTAGTCAAAGAAAAATGTGAATGGAAAATGCTTGGAGATCCAACCGAGTGATCACTCTTAGTCATGGCACAAAAAGGTGGATTTGATTTAAGTAAAAATCAGTATAAAACAATTCACACCTTTCCTTTTGACAGCGAAAGAAAGAGAATGAGTGTCCTACTTGAGGATGAAGTTTTTGCCAAAGGTGCGCCTGATGCGATTTTGAAGCTCTGTACGCATATTCAAGAAAATGGAAAAATCGTCCCCTTAACCCAAGAAGCCAGAAACAAAATTCAAAAATCGTATGATCAAATGGCACAAAACGCCTTACGCGTACTTGCTATCGCCTACCGCAAAGATATTAAAAAAGCAATCACAAAAACCGAAGAAGCCGAAAAAGAATTAATCTTCTTAGGTCTCGTGGGCATGATTGACCCGCCAAGACCGGAAGTCAAACCTGCTGTTAAACTTTGCCAAAAAGCAGGTATTCATACCGTTATTATCACCGGAGACTTTGGATTAACAGCCAAAGCAGTCGCCCAAAAAATAAATTTAGCTGATGCAAAAACTCCGATTATAACCGGCGAAAATTTAAATCAATTAAATGAAAATGAGCTCAAGGAGGTATTACAAAAACATAAAAAATTAATTTTCGCACGAGTCGCGCCGGAGCACAAAAAAAGAATTGTGAATGCTCTAAAGGAATTAGGTGAAGTCGTCGCCGTCACCGGAGACGGAGTAAATGACGCACCGGCATTAAAACGTGCAGACATTGGTATTGCCATGTGAATTACCGGTACAGATGTGTCCAAAGAAGTAGCAAACATGATCCTCACAGACGACAGCTTTGCTTCAATTGTAACAGCCGTAGAAGAATGACGCCAAATTTACCAAAACCTCAAGAAATTTGTTTGGAATATATTCTCCACCAACATAGGAGAACTAACCACTATTTTTCTTGCAATCATTATCAACATCCCTGTTCCGTTAACAGCAATCTTAATCCTGCTGATCAATCTTGGCACAGATGTTTTACCAACACTTGCCTTGGGAGTGGATCACAAAGAAAAAGGCATTATGAATACTCCTCCGCGTGATCCCAAATCACATATTATGAATAAAAAGTTCGTGACGCATTTTGTTCTCTTAGGGATTTACATGGGGATAGTTACCATTTGCGTATATATATACGACCTTTACAGCCAAGGATGGACATGGCAAATGCAAATTGAAAGAGATGGCTATATGCAGATGCACGCCTCAACTATCGCTTTTGCAACACTCGTAATTATCCAATTGGTCAATGCGTTTAATGCTCGCTCAGCGACAACATCCATCTTTAGATTAAAACCGAACTTTTATCTTATAGGAGCAGTTTGTATTTCACTATTAATGGTAATTTCGATTGTTTATGTACCATTTATTCAAGCAAAAACATCGGTTGTTGCTTTAGATCAAAGTGATTGGATAATTGTTATTCTGGCAAGCTTAAGTGTTTTGGTCGTTGAAGAAACACGTAAGTTTATAATTAAAAAGCAGTAAAAAAATCACCTGTCTGGCAAATATCAAGTTCGTGATTAGTTTATTTTGTGGCTATTTAGCAATTTTTCTTTTTTGAAAAGTAACCGGCTTTTTTTCCGGCAGCTGCAAGCCATACAAAGAGAGATACTGTTCAATCAAATCGTCTTTTTTCAACTCATCATAAAAAGCTAATGCATTTTTAATAATAAGTTTGTAAATTTTACAATATTGATCATCCAGCTTCAAAAAATCTCCCTGGTTAACATAATTAATCCAAAAACAAGGAGGTTCACAGAAATTATAATATTTACATTTTTGGCAATCTTCGTATAAATTTTCTTTGGTCTGTTTTTTTAAAAGAACATGTAATTTTTCTTTCTTTTTGCTCAGACAAAAACCTTTTTTAATTTCTCCAAAAATAAAATCACCCTGTTTTTTGGAAAATTGCGGACTGACATCCATATTCAAGAAACGATGACACAAACAGATTTTACCGTTAGCGGAAACCGTCAAACCCTTTCTTGCGGCCTGGCAGACATAATTACCTCTTTTGTTATGCAGTGCCTTCCTGACAATTATCTTATGGATACGACCAACCATTAATTTTTGATTTCTAGCAGTCTTCTCTTTAATTAAGTCGCACACTTTTTTAAGCTCTTCGTCACATAATTTGAGTCTTTTTTTATTCCAATAATCATCGCCTGTCATACTAAAATTTGCACTAATTTGGTTAAATCCTTGTTGAAACAAATAATCTATTCCTTCTTTAAGCTTATGAATGTTGAAAGGTGAAACCACAATATGGGGCGCTCTCGACGGAAAATATTTTTGAAAAAGCTTAAACTTATCCTGAACCAGATGGTAGGTTGATTTTCCTGTTTTAGAAATTCGGCTAATATCATGCATTTCTTTATCTCCATCTACACTTAATGTTAGCTGAAATGGCACTGTCTTAAAAAACTTACATTGCTCTTCTGTTAAAAGAGATCCATTTGTAGTAAGTTGGTACCAGATTTTAATCTGATTTTTTTGGGCAATCTGCTGACAATAGTTGATGATTTCTTTTACTAAATCATACTTCAAAAGTGGTTCTCCACCCAAAAAAGTCACTACATAACCACAGTTTTCATCTTTAATATCTTGAAAGTGGTAATCAATTGCATTTTTTGCAACTTCAAAAGTCATATCTTTATCATCTTTTTTCTGAACATAGCAATATTTACAATCAAAATTACAATTATTCGTAACCAGTAGTTCCAATTTTTTCCATTCCATATTATAAATTTTTATGACTGTAAAAATCGTACCAGCAACACCAGACTTGCACAAACAATTTAGAGCCAAGCTTTTTGAGATTTATTTTGAATCAAGTGCAAATGATTATCATGAGCAATTGTTAAATAGAGAGAAAGAAAGCAACCATTTAAATGATTTAATTCAAAACACCAATTGTTTGTTTGCCTTGGAAGCAGAAAACTTGACCGGCTTTCTTTTTGGCAAACCATTTTTACAAGATTGTTTTTTACCTGGTGATATTAAGAAAAGTTTTGACATAAAGCGTTGTTTTTATGTCGCAGAATTAGCAATTGAAAAAGAATATCGTCACCAAGGTATCGGTACACAATTAATACAATCTTTACTCAAAAAATTAGACAAAAGAAGATATGATAATGCCTTTATCGCAACTTGGACAAAGAATATTCCTGCGATGAATTTATACCAAAAATTAGGCTTTACTCCTGTTGGTAAAACAGTAGAACAAGAAAAAATTAAAAAGGACCAAAGTGGTAAATTTAAAATATATAAACAATATTTTTGGAAAAAATTATAAGTTAAATTGCGTTTGATAAAATTTATAAAACTCAGATCTACGTAGTTCCATAATAATCCTATCAAAAAATTCTCCTCTAATTTTAATTTGATCTTTTTCTCGTCCAGATTTTTTAAAACCAGATTTTTTAAATAAATCTAAGGAAGCGCTATTGTACTCATAAATATACGCTGAAACCTTATTTAAGGATAAAAATGTAAAACCATAATCAAGAATCAAACCTACTGCTTCTCGGGCTATACCCTTTCTATACATACAACTATCCAAAACAATAATAATGGAAGCTCTTTCATTTCGAAAATTAATATCATACAAACCTACTGTACCCAATATTTTTTTTGCTTTAAAGTCTGAAATTGTAAAGTATTGTTCAGTATTTCCACTTATAACTTTTTCATAGAATTTTTCCTGTTCATCCTTATATCTCAAACAACTTAATTTTCATAAGTTAATTTCAACTTCTAATTTTTGGAAAATTTCAAAATATTTTCCCATTTCATCTTTGCACATTACAGAAAGACAAATGTTTTTCCCTTTAATTTTAGGAATAATTTCCATTTTTTCAATAAAATATAAATCAGCTTTTTAGATTTTTGTTAAAAACCAATTTTTGAGCTTATATTATTATTACCTGATTCGCGTATGGATGCATTAAAATTTTTAGCTTTATTTTCTACACCAGTAAAACCGTTAATCTGGTTGCCCTCATTTAAAAACATACTAGCTCCTGCTGATTTTGCATAGTTTCTAATTCACCAAGAATTAAGGTTATAAGCTCCGTCAATACAAGATCCTGTCACATTAATAGAGTTTCAAGCTATTGATCAAATTCTTGCAAACGATCAATGTCCAATGCTCTCAATTCCCATCCAAGAAGGTCATGTTATTGTATTATCAGTAATTTTACTAATATCCGAACCTTTGTTAAATATTGCACGTGAGCAGTTTCCAGTAACAGTAAAATCATTATTTTTAATAATAACACCTGAAGCATTACCTTTTACAAAGATACCCATATTCACATCCATGGAAAACCATACCTCATTTGAACGAGATACTCTCGTATTTTCTATCCTCAAATTCTCAATTGTAATATCATTTCCGTAGTCATCTTTCCCCAAAAAAGAATTATCAGGTGTTCCATCAATTATAATACCAGTCTTAATCACTGGTTTATTCTCAGGATCACCGATTAAATGTGTATAGTGAGGAATATCAATATAGCTATTTCCGCTATATTGACCTCTTGCAATAAAAATCGGACGAGGTTCCACATTTGATAAATCTCCTTTAAAATATTTTTGCTTACCATTTTTATGCACAAGAGCATGTACCTCGTCAACTGCAACTTGAATATCTCAAGCGTTTCCATTTGCCACTACTGTAAAAACCTTATTGCCGCAACTACCACAACTTCCTGCTTTACAAGCTGCAACACTATAAGTTGCTGAAGTATTTGGGATAAACTTCTTATTGCTTAAAGAAGGATTAGAAACACTGGAGCCATTTTTACACAGTTGATACTCTGTCGCGCCATTAACATCATTAAAATCTAAACTAAGCTGATTTCCACTCCATGCAACATTTGTAAGATTTGGAGCATCAGTTGGAGGACAAGCTTCAACCTCACAGGTCTCTTGATCATATGAACTATCCCCTTCTAAATTTCCATTATCACACTTTCTTTGGATTGAATCACAATTTTCTCCACAATCAACTGTCTCATCATCATATGCTGTTACACTCTCACCATGGTTAATCACTCCTCCCCATGGAAGATTACAACTACTTGCAGAATCAATACTACAAGTCGGTTCTACATAACTTCAACTTAACGAACCATTCTTACATGTTCGTGTTTGCTTAACATCGTCACAACTCTCACCATATCCAACACTTGAGTCTGAATAATAATCTTTACTCGAATTATGAGCAACAATTGATCAATCCGGACCTGTACACTTTTTATAACACTGACCATTTAATTCTGTTACATCCGCTTTACACTCATACGTACAATCCCCCGCAGTATTACTATATTTCCAACTCTTCACCTCGCTCCAGCTTGAACCTCACCAAGTTTGCGTAAATGTATCCGAGCTGGTTTTCTGTCCATTTGGGTCTACCGATCACGCACAATCTGCCTCTCGCGAATTAGCGACACAAGCTCCACCTTCTTCATGATAGCCACTTTCACATTCCCAACGACAATCACTATCAGATGGAACATAAGCAGAACCATTCCAATTTGCTTCATACTTACCATTCTCACTCTCAACACCACTTGGCGATACCCATACAGAATTTACCGGTTTACCTTCACATGTTCCTGTTTTTTGATCAGGATCACATGTTTTTTCTGCAGAGTTCCAATGCAAACCTGACTCACAAGTTTCTCCAAGAGCACAACTTCCATAGTCGCCATTATTACAATAACGTTTTCCAACTACACCATCGACAGAACAGCTTTTACTTCTGGTATTATAAGCCTCACCATAGTAATCAGACCATTCACCTTCACTATTCTGATAGCGTGTCCCCTGATCGACACAATCAATATCATCGTAATTCAAAGCCGTTCCTGTTTCACTACTACTACACCCGTACTGATCTTCCGGTTTAGCTGCATTACCGTTACAAGTTACATTTGATTTTTTTGTAACCGTCCTTGTAGAAATTCACGAATCATTACAAACGCTCCAATTTCCCGTATTCCAATCACTCTCAACACAATCCCTAACTTCTTCTACATGACCACACTTATCTGAATTTTTCTCCTCCCTTCCATAAGTAACATAACCATCTTTACATTTTGCACGAGATTTATAAGTGGTACCATCACATCTTGAAGCCAAATTTATACCATCACAAGGGTCACATTTTTGCTCTGTCGGTGGAACATAAGATCCCGGGGCTTTATCATCACAATCAGATTTTTTGACAATTCTTCTCGTTTGAGTTCCGTCTACTTGACAAATTCACCATGTTTTCTTTTCCCAGTCGGTAGCAGAATTTGTACAAACTCTTGTTTCTTCCACTGTTTGATCTGCCTCTTTTTCCGTATCTGTTGCTTCTTGTTCGGCAGAAATACGTTCTGCCTCAAGGCGTGCTGCCTCCTCTTCCGCAGCAATTCTCGCAGCTTCTGCGGCTTTCCTTTCTGCATCCAGACGTTTAGCCTCTTCAACTTGCCTCTTCGCCTCCTCTGCAGCTGCAATTTTTTCAGCTCTAATTCGTGCAGCTTCTGCCTCTGCTTGCTGCTTCGCAAGCTCTTCCTCCCTTTGTCTTTGAATTTCTGCCTGTTTACGTGCTTGCTCTTCTTCCAGCCTCTTCTTTTCTGCTAATTCTTCCAGAGCCTTTGCTGCGGCTTTTTGAACTTTATCCGAAGATGAAAGCTCTGCTTCTGCCTCCAGTCGTGCTTTTTCGACAAGCAATCATTCCGCACTCGCAATCAAGGCATCACTTACCTTAGAATTAGCATCTTTATCTTCCGCTTCAACATCAGAGCCTGTATCAAAACGAACCTGATAATCTTCGAGAACTTGATTGATCACTTCCTTATCGTCCGTCTCTTTTGTTAAGTCCAGAATATCAGTCGCAAATCTTTTTTTATATTCAGTCTCTTTTATTTTCTTTTCCTCATAATCTAATGTCGATTCTATCTCAAGTTCATACATCAATTCCTTCAAGTCATACATTTCAGAATCAGGCAAAATACTACCCAGTAATCTTTTGTGAAAGTCAAGAACTTCACCAATTTTATTTTTAATTTTAACTTGTTCTTCATTCGTAAGACCATGTTGGTCAATTTGCAAACCGACACTCTTTACCGTATTCTTAAAAGTCTGCACTAATTCCAGTGCCTTATCTTCCTTATCTTCCTTATCTTGTCTAAATAAAATATTAGCTTCAATCATTTTACGACTCGCAATTTCAAGCTCTGCAATAAATTTACGAAATTGGTCACCACTAACCCCCAAGACTACCTTATCTTTAATGTTCTTCAAGGCGTACAAAGGATTGTCCGGTAACATACCAGCAACTGCCTGTTTATATGCTTCTTCTTCTTTTATAACTTGCTCAACATGCTGTTCATCCAAAAGAGCATTATCTTTCATCCATTCTGAAGTTTTTTCTGATTCAAGTAGCTCACGAGTTTCAAAAATTACATCTGTCTGTCAAGCTCTCTCTGACGCCTCAGTTTGTTCCGCTCCTTCATTTCCTTGATTCTTTATTTTTCAATCCATTGCCTCATCAAGCCTCCCCTCACCAAGAGGATTAAATCCGTTCTTGACCTCATATCCATCTAAAAAACCATCGCCATCTGTATCAGGATTATCTGGATCAGTACCAAATAAAATCTCTTCATCATCAAATAAGCCATCATGATCACGATCACTTCGGAGTTGCTTTTTTATTCTGGTTTTATAGCCTTCCAAAACCTGAGTTGTCCCCAAAATTTCTCCGCTTTTTTCATTCACAGCTGTTAAATCAACCGCATGTTGCGCAACAACAACTTCCGTCGCCTGAGTTTCCGCATCAACTTTAATATCAAAAGCACTACCGCGTACTGCCGCAATCGTGTTGTAAGTTTCTACTTCGAAGGAAGAATCTTGAGTCACAATTTTGGTTACCTTATTCCAAACCTGGCCAGCATTCAGCTTTAATAAAATATTGGTCTCCATTTGATTTTCAGGGTTCACATCCATTTCTGTAATTTCCAAATTTGTCTTTTCTCGCAAACGTGTCACCGAATTATCAAAAAAATCAATCAAAGCCTTCGCTCCTGTCGCAGTTTCTACGACATCTCCTACTTCTAAAATACGACTACTTTCAACACGTTCTCCATTTACATAAGCTTCTCCCTCCATCACAATCAAAGTCGTATGTGAATAATTTGCCTGCGTTACAGAAACATCCAAAATAAAAAGCTTTGGATCAATCGTAAAAACAGCTCAAGCAAAAATAAAAATGCTTAAACAAATAGCCAAAAAGACTTTCAAAAAACTATGTCACTTGGGCTTATAAGAAGAACTTAAATCATGGCTTTTGTTTTGATTTAAATCATTCATAACAAGGTAAGATAAAATTCTAAAAATAGAAATATTTTTTAATTTCCCTTAATTATAGCAAATTTAAAAGAAAAAAGCAACCATGGACTTTTGCAATCACGATTTTTTATTTCACCATTAAAATCACAAAAGACAAAACAACATCCAATTGACCCCTTAGGGTCTTTTCGTTAAACTCTTAACGCTTTTTAAACACCTGAAATTAGGAGAAAAAATTACAAAGTCTACAATTAAACTTTTAAAAATGAAAATATCGCTCAACTGGTTACAAGATTTTGTAACCTTAAAAACCAAAGATTTTGACTTAATTCAAGAAAGAATCACAAATCGCTCCGCTGAGATAGAAGAAGTTATCAAAGAAGGAGACCTTTTCAATAAAGTTGTGGTTGGTGAAATCTTGGAAATAAAAAAGCACCCTGATGCAGATAAGCTTAATGTCACGCAGACAACGACAGGAGAACATACTTTTCAAATCATTTGTGGAGCACAAAATATAAAAGTAGGACAAAAAGTCCCGGTTTCCCTAATCGGAGCCAAACTACCAAACGGACTTAAAATTCAAAAAACCAAAATTAGAGGTATAGAAAGCCAAGGCATGATTTGCTCCGAAACAGAGCTTGGTATTGCCGAAGAATCAAAAGGCATTTGGGAATTACCCAACGATGCCAAAGTTGGCATGCCTCTTGCCGAATTTTTAGGAATGAATGATGTTACACTTGATATTGATAATACTGCGATTACCAATCGTGCTGACTTATTTTCTCATATTGGCTTTGCCAATGAATTTGTCGCAAATGATTTAGCCGAACAAAAAAAACAGCCGGAATTAAAAATTCCAGAATCAAAAAATAAATTTCCTATTGAAATTAAAATTCAGGATCCAGAAGCATGTCCTGTCTATACAACAGTTGTGATGAAAAACATCACCGTTCAAGCCAGTCCTGAGTGGATGCAAAAACGCTTACGTGCCGTCGGCATCAGACCTATCAACAATATCGTAGATATTACAAACTATGTCATGATGGAGCTTGGAATGCCTACACATGCCTTTGATTTAAAAAAAATTCAAGGTAAAAAAATTATCATGCGTAAAAGTAACAAACAAGATAAAATTACAACGCTAGACAGTATTGAAAGAGAATTGCCAGAAGGAATAATTGTCTTAGAAGATAAGCAAAAGATTTTTGATCTTTGCGGCATTATGGGGGGAGAAAATAGTGAAATTGATCAAAGCACAAAAACAATTTTACTTCATACACCGATTTACGATCCTATACTAGTTCGCAAAGCCATGCTTAGCTTAGCGCACCGCACTGATGCCTCCACAATGTATGAAAAAGGCGTCCCCTATATCAGGTCAATACAAGGCATCAAAAAAGCCATTGGATTAATTCTGGAATTCCTACCGGAATCAAAAATTGACAGTGAAATTTTATCACTTAATAGCCTAAAAGCAGAGGAACGCATTATTGATTTACCAAAATCAGAAATAAAACGCGTCCTCAACACAGATATTAGTGAAGAAAAAGTTTGCAAAATCCTCACAGATCTTGGATTTGAAGTCAAAATTTTACAGAAAGAATATCAAGTCAAAGTACCGCCTGAACGCTTTGGAGATATAACCGCCAAACACGATTTAATTGAAGAGATTGTACGTATCTACGATGTGAATACTTTACCGGGAGTTCTCCCCATTACCTCGATTCAACCAACACAGCCAAATACAAGCCGTCTTTTGGAAAGAAAAATAAAAAACAAACTAGCTGAAATCGGCTTTAATGAAATTCTCACCTACACATTCATTGGACCTGAACTTTATAGTAAAGTTGGGGTTGAAGTAACCAATGAGGTTATTGAAGTTGCAAATCCAATTTCACAAGATATTTCACTCATGCAAACTTCTCTACTTCCAAGCTTAATGGAAAATGTTGAGAAAAACTCACGTTATCAAGAAAGTTTTAATATTTTTGAGTTCGGAAGAGCATTTTTTAAAACATCACAGACAGAACATCGCGAAGAAAAACATATTGCAGGAGCAATGGTAAACAATGGTTTTTATGCTTTGAAAGGAAAAGTTGAAGCTCTTTTTAAATCACTCGGACTCACGCCACGCTATGTAAATGTGAATAATATCGAAAAATTCATGCACCCGGGACGCAGCTGCGATATTTTAGTTGGCAAGGATATTGTCGGTTATATTTCAGAAATTAATCCTCAAGTGATTCAAAATTTTGATATTGAAAAAACTGTGAATGTTTTTGAAATTAACTTCACAAAGATTCTGGAAGCAAAACAAAGAAAAAAAACCTACAAACCCATCTCAAAATATCCACACATAAAACTTGATATCAGCATTTTAATTGATCAAAAAATACCCGCAGAAAATCTTTTAAGAGTAATCAAAAAAACAGACCAATTAATCTATTCTGCGGAAATCATTGATCTATATGAAGGCAAACAAATTCCCGAAGGCAAAAAAAGTCTCACATTTTCCATAATCTACCAATCATTAGAAAAAACTTTGACCGATGCAGATATTGAAATGATTCACCAAAAAGTTATTATTAATCTAGAAAAACAAGGAGCAGAAATAAGGCGCTAGACCGACCTTAGAGAATCCTAAAATTGTTATCCCAGGTAAAAATAACATTGGTGCGGGATATCCGGACTCTAAAACTACTATCTACCAACTACATACTCATACTACTAGCTAATTATTATGAAAAAAAACAAATTAACCAAGGCAGTCGTGATTGTGTGCGCATTAGTGCTTCTCGCCAGCGCAATTCTTCCCTTTTTTGCAATGCTATAATAAATAAAAAGTAGAGGCGTGATGCAACACGCCTCTACTTTTTATAGTTCTAACAACTAATAGCTATAGCTACAAATTAGCCCTCTTCGTCTCCCTGTAATTCTTCCAACTTTTCTCTAAATGCCGGAAGTTCCTCAATGTTATACATATCAAGCTCGTAATCCGTCAGATCAGAAGCCAGACGCACGTTTTGACCTCCCTTACCGACAGCCATTGGACGCTGGTCTTCCTCAACAAAAACAGCCGCCCTCTTTTTAATGGTTTTACCTGTTTGTTCGTCTTCCCAAGCAGTATCATTAACAATCACAATTTCAGCAATTTTTGCCGGTTGTAAAGCTTTTTTAATAAACTCTTTTTCATCATCAGTGTATTCAATAATATCAACCCTCTCTCCATTTAGTTCATCCATAATTACCTGAATACGGCTCCCTTTTTGACCTACACAAGCTCCAATAGCATCAATCTTGGAATCCACAGACTGAACAGCAACCTTGGTACGTTGTCCCGCATCTCTCGCAATACTTACCACCTCAACTTCGCCATCTCCGATTTCAGGAATTTCTTGTTCAAGTAATTTAGTAACTAAATTTTTATGCGTACGAGAGATTAAAAGTTGTGGTCCTTTTGAGGTTTTTTTCACTTTATCAAGATAAACTCTAAGCCTTTTACCTACATAATACTGCTCTCCCGGAATTTGATTTGGATGAGTCAGAAGCACATTGTTTTTCTCAATACTTAAATAAACCCCCATATGCTCCGTACGACTTACAATCGCAGTAAGAAGTTGATCCTCCCTGTCTTTAAACATCGTATAAAGTGCCTCCTTTTCTGCCTCCTGTATACGCTGAATAATGACTTGCTTAGCAGCTTGTGCAGCAATACGACCATATCCGACAGGGGTAACATCTATACGAATTTCATCTCCTTCTTCGGCATCTTTTTTAATTTTACGTGCATCTTTGAGGGAAATTTCATAGTTATCGTTTTCAACCTCATCCACCACTTCTTTAATTAAAAAAACTGTCGGCTGAGTATTATCTCCTCCAAAAATAATTTCTACTTCTTGCTCTTTATTACCATAATCTTTACGATAAGCCGTCACCAAAGCAGCCTGAATGGCTGTCATGACAGACTCTTGGGAAATATTTTTTTCACTACAGATTTGATTAATTGCGGCAGAAAATTGGGAATTCATAGTGTGATTGATTATTAATTTTACAAAAAAAACAAGACAGACTAGTCTTGTATAAATATTCTAATGAAAAAACATAAAAAAGCAAATTTAAATTGATTTTTCCTTAAAAAATGCTAGAATAGTAAGATAAAATTTTCTATACAAAAAAATTATGCGTACAAAGCCCACCATTGTTAACTTAAAAATACCTGCAGACTTAAGGTTTTCTGCCGGTGTTCGTGAGTTTGTTGATGAATTTTGTATCTATTGCAATTTTAATCACACAACCTGCAATCAACTTAAACTCATCATTGATGAACTTTTTATGAATGCAATTCGTTATGGTTCAGGAGCAAACAGCGACGTTTCAGTCAAAATAACCTATCAAAACAATCTGATTCAGGGCATAGTTGAAGACGCTGGAGAAGGTAAGTATAAAACCACTAGCCAGGACTTGGAAAAAATCATTTTAACCCAAACAAATAATAACGTACTAACCAAAACTTCAGGACGTGGACTTGCTCAAATCGTTAAAGCTTGGACAAATAAAATGGAGGTAAAAAACAACGCTCAGGGAGGACTTACCATTCTTTTTGAAAAAAATGTCGAGTTTGGCAAAGATCGCAAAGAAAGACCAAAGGATCCTTTATTAAAAATAAAACCGAGCAATCTGAAAGAGTTTAAGTTTGTTTTTGAAGGTGAAATAAGTGATGACAATATCAAAGCAAATAAAAAAATTGTTACAGATTTTCTCAGAGAGCATACCGGAGCTTATCGCATCGTCTTGGATTTTGATAAACTACGCTATTGCAATAGCACCTTTATAGGTCAAATCGCAGACTGGTATAACAAGATGAAAAAAAGAGAAGGAGAAATTGTTATCTTAAATCCAAATGAAGATATCTTGGATATCATTGACATGGTAGGCTTAACAAAAGTAATCCCTATTCAAAATATAAATAAATAATCTGATTGAATTGTGAAAAGATTTTTTCAAAAAAGTGTAATTATTAAGGCATCCGTACTCAGTATAATGGCAATCGGTATTTATACCGGAGTCTTTTTCTATTTGGTAAAACAAGACATCAAAACAATTTCCAGCAATTTATTCTTTTTTAATATCATTGGTTTAGCAGTCATTTTTTTCACAGCATTTATCGTTTATATCGGCAAGCCTCTGGAAAATATCTCCAGAGAAGTAAAAGCTCTTTTAACCTGAAAAAGATACAATCGTATTATCCCCACAACCATCGACGAAATCTGAATATTTACACATTTTTTTAATGAAATTACTCTGAATTTAGAAAAAGTCTCTACAGATTTAAAGGAAGGAAAACGTATGTCTTCCGAACTTGACATCGCAAGCCAGATTCAAAATGACGTACTACCGAAAGAAGCACCTATTATCAAATGACTTGATATTGTCGCAAAAACAAGATCTGCCGCAGAAGTAGGAGGTGACTGTTTTGACTTTATGCGCAAAAATGAAAACTTTTATATTTACATCGGTGACGTAACAGGACACTGAGTTCCTGCAGGTTTAGTCATGATTATGGTTGATACTCTGATGCATGCTTGGGCGAAAATTGCAAAAAATGCCGAAGAAATTTTAATTCAAATCAACAGTTTTTTACATCAGCGTATGAGTTCGCAGCGTTTTATGACACTTTTGATGCTTCGCTGGAATGAGCAAGAGCAAAAAATGTATTATACAGGCGCGGGACATGAACATTTGTTAATTTATAGGCGCAAAACAGAAACAATCGAAACTATTCGTTCCGGAGGAATTGCTTTACGCATGATTCCCGATATTAGAAATATTGTTCAAGAAAAATCTGTGGAAATGGAAGAGTGAGACGTAATCTTGCTTTATACAGATGGTATCACTGAAGCAAAAAATAAAAATGATGAAATGTATGGGTTAGAGCGGCTCAAAGAGTCTCTGCATAAGCATGGCAGACTTAATCGTACAGAAAAAATCTTCGATTATGTTACAAAAGACTTTAGTCATTTTGTAGGAGAATATGTCCAAAAAGATGATATTACAATGATTGTGATTAAAAATACAGGAGAAGATGAAGACAGCAATCACATCAAACTCACTCTCAACGTAGACGAAGAAAGAACCTTTCAGAAGAGCAAAGTTTGGGATTGGGAGTAAATTTTTTAGATATATCTGTGATTTAAGAAAATTTTTACTAAAATAAAAAGTTATAAAAATGGTTGAGATTTCGACAGCTTCAGATCAAGAAAGGACCACTAACGATATAGTTGATACTTCTTTGATAAATGAAGATAAAACACCTAAAAACAATCCTACTAGCCTAGAACTTCATATAACAAAAGTACGGGAAAAACTGACTAAATATTTGCAAGATCCTAGCCCTTTGCGTAGTTTTTTTGATCTTGATAACAAAGAAACTGAATCACTAATTATTGGGCAAATTACTCAAGAGCCCCAAATCAAAGAACAAATAAAAAGAAAATTAATTGAATATATCGAATGTAGGCATACTAACGACGCTGCCGCATTAATCAGTATTACATCACCAACTTCTGCAGAAATCTTAAAAAGTCCTGATGTCCAAAAAGCTGTAAAAGCAGCTTTAATTCAAGCTTTAAAGGGGCGTACTCCGTATTATAACTGGAAAATTGGAGAAATTTTCCAATACCTATCTCCCTCCCAAGAGCTTGTCCAAAGTTTAGAAGTTCAAAAAACGGTACAAGAAGTGTTGCTACAGATATTAGAGAATTATCACACTCAAGTGACAGAACATAATAGTTACAGTCTTAGCGATCTTTTTAGTGAAATTACAGAAATAACTAACGTTATTAAGCTTTCTCCCGAAGTCACTCAAAACTTAGAGCTTCGAGAAACAGCTAAGGCTGTATTAGCTAGTAAGGTGGAAGAACTATTTAATCCTCAAATTCCTCAGTATCACCAAAAAGATCACATTATCGAAATTACTGAGAATTTTCAGCTTACGGAAGAAGTTATCTATCCAGTAGCTCAAAGAGTCATTATTGATCGTTTTCAAAAAGATGATTTGGAAGGTGCGTTTAAAGTTATTGAGGATTTTGACTACCCAGATGAAGTGACTCAGTCACCTGAAGTTCAGCTAGAAGCTAAGAGAGTAGTTATAAAATGTATTGATGAGGTAAGTGGTGATATGGATGATGTCATTCAGCAGGTTAAAGATGTATTTGGTCTTAGATTAGACTTAGATTCATGTAAAAGCATAACTAGCGAAGTTGAGATAATTACTCCTCTTGCATCTAAAATTTTTGAAGACTCTGAATTTTCCGCATTAACTCAGGATAGTGTTATTCGTAAACATTTTCGCATAAATGAACTTGCAGAAGTGTATACTAATAATCGTGGATTGCTTGAAGAAAATCCAGCCAAAGTAGCTATTCAAGCCAGAATGGAATACCTAGAAACAGATGGCAACCTCGAACAAGAAGATGCTAAATGGTATAAGAAACTATCAAAGATTTTTGGTAAAGAAAAAATTTCACATTTTATCGGTCTGGAAGATTACAGTTATTTTCATATTGCTGGAAGTTTTATACTTAAGGCATTTAATAACTCAGGTCTTTCAAGTAACGCATTTTACGGTCAAATCTTATCGCAAGTTGCTGATGATAGAGCTACTGGCACCGATGCTAAAACAGATTTCCTAATGATTTGCTATAATTTAGATTATAACTTTGAGGAAGTGATTGGAGAAGCAAGGCAAATACCTAATCCGAGACTTCATCAGTTACTATCTAGTTTGGAAGATGGTGGAGTTTTTTCTAGCTGGAAAAACCTGAAAAAGTTCAGCGAAATCTCACAGATTCTTAGTCAGCGTGAAGTATTAGAGAAACTTGAGCAACTAAAACAAGATGATAAATCGCAACAATATGATTTCTTTTCACAATTAGCCTTCCATCCCAATATCTCAGTTAGAAAGGTTTTTGAGTTTATGAACGAGCCGGAAGAATTTCTTGAGCTTGAAGACGAAGATTGCGGTGAATCTCATGAGCGCAAAAAACCGAGTAACTATACAGCATTTCCACATCTCGACATAAGTGCTGAAGACCTGCGTGATGCTTTGGTCGAGGGGAATATGGATCAATTACAATTTTTTCCTGAATTCACTGTTGATTACCGTATTCCTCAGCAAGAAATCACGAAAGAGTTTTTGGCACAAGAGCTGGTTCGTGCTCTGGGCAAACGTTCAGAGAAAATTCCGGGAGAAGCAAAAAATCCAAAAAAATTATTTAAAATATTAAATAAGATATTTAACTCGCATAAAACAAGCTTACAAGCAGTTCTACAAAATCCCGAGAGTGTTTCTTCAGAATTGAAAAAAGAATTGGAAGGAGCTATTTATGAGGAAAAAATAGCTTTAAAAGATGACAGGCAATTTGATAATTATCGAGTAAAAGTTCATCTGAAATCTTCTCCCGAAGGACATGTGGCTGGTAATGACACGGCTTGTTGTATGCCTTTTGGTTCAGGTAAAAACAATATCTATATGTATAATCTTGCTTGTGCTACGCTCACAGTTCAGCGCGAGACAGGAGACAAGTACCGCACAGTTGCCCAGAGTGTGATGACACCCGATGTTGATATCCAGCAAAACGTTTCTGAAGTTCTAAACTCGCTCATGGAAGACCACCAACAATTGCATGATGTACTGGAGCAAGATCTTGGTTTCAACTCAGAAATTTTTCTTACTGCTGATAATATTGAGGTTTCCAAAAATTTCAAAGCAAAACATCATTTAAAATTCCTGTATCAAGATTTTTTATGTCGTTACATTGCTAAGCTGAATAATAAAAATATCAATCAAGAAAAAATAGTTATTGGTAAAGGCTATAGTGACCTCAGTGGTTTTGATGAAGAAGAAAATACTTTTGTTCCGCTTGCTCCTCCCGGATATAGTGATAACACTCACGAAAAGTGTTTTTTCTTGCCATTTGACACAGAGGTTAAAATAGAAGGTGCAGTGGCAAAAGAACACACATTTGATAAAAAAAATGAAAGCGAAGAAATAATACAGCTACCAAAAGGAGTTCGCCCTCTAACCTATCGTGACACGCTCGCTGTCGCTTATCTCGAAGGCAAAATCTATGCGGATAATGAATCGCTCATCCAATATCTGCATCGTATTGGTAATGAACTACTTGCAAAGGATATAAATAACACTAGAAAAGATAGAAAAAATCTCTCTCTGGCGGTTGAAGACAAAAATGGAAAAATCTCTGGCTATATTATTGCCTACGAAGGAGTATTGGATAAATACGATGAAGAAAGTCAGCCGGTTATCTATGTTTCTGATCTGGCTTCTAGAGAGGAGAGTCTTTTAGCAGGAGGAAAGCTCATGAAGGGATTACAGACAATGATAGAAGAAAACTATTTAAGAAACGATAACCCTATTCCATTGCTTGCTGAGGCTAGAGAGTCAACCAGTTATCCGATTATTCAAAAACAAATAAATAAGTTGGGGCGTAAGTATGGCTATCGCTTTGAGATAGAAGAGCTTGAAGATTACTGGCAAGGTGAAGATATTATGCATCGCATGATACTCGTACCTCACAAAGTATAAACTTCTGAAAACTCCATTATCTTTTTTTTATAACCATCACACCATCATCCTGATCCAAAGGAAGAATTTGGTAATCAAATTCTTTTTCTTTTTTCATCTGCTCCATAAATTTTTGCGTTTTCTCCGGAAATTTAAGCACATCATCTACTATCACAATACTTCCATTATGAATTTTAGTTTTTATCAAATCCCAAAAAAGATGATAGTTTCCTTTCTGTGCATCCAGAAAAACAAAATCAAATTTTTGGTCTAATTGAGTCAAAATTTTAATTCCGTCACCAAATTTGAATTCAACAATATCCTCAAATCCTAATTTTGTAATGTTTTCTCTAGCTTGTTTTAAAGAAGGTGCAGAAAAATCAATTGAAGTTAATTTTCCCTCATTGTGGACAAAAGCTTCCGCAAGCCAAATCGTTGAATAACCATTCGCACACCCTATCTCCACCCCTGTTTTTGCTTTGGAAATTTTTACAATAAAATTCAAAAATTTCCCCACTGTTTCAGAAACATTGGGAATATTCTTTTCAATTCCGTATTGTTTTAATTCCTTTAAAAAATTTTTTAGTTCTTCCCTCATTATAAAATATAAAAACTGATTTGATTCTATTATACCGCAGAAGCGTATTAAAATAAGCCTCTACATGAAACAAAAAAAAAGGTACCCACAAGGGATACCTCTAAAATTTTGAAAATTACACATTATTTAACCGCCTCCACAACTTTATCAAAAACCTTTGGATTATGAATCGCCAATTCAGACATTGCTTTACGATTTAAAATCACATGCTTTTTTCTCAAGTTTCCAACAAAAGTACTATAGTTCAAACCTCTCTCTTTGACAGCAGCAGTCAAACGTAATATCCACAAAGCACGAAAATCTCTTTTCTTTTTTCGGCGATCTACATAAGCATGCATGCCAGCTTTTGCAACAGCATTTTTTGCCAATTTAAATAATTTTTTACGACCACCGCGAAAACCTTTTGCCAAAGCAATCACTTTTTTGTGTCTTCTTTTTGTGGTTACACCTCTTTTTACCCTAGTCATAGTTTAGAATGTTAGAATATTAGACTTTAGAACTTAGAAAAAAGCTCAAAGCTCGCGGCTCATGGCTTGCGGCTTATGTTTATAAATTCGGAAGCATTTTTTGAATTTGTTTATTGTGGCTGCTGTCAACCATGATCCCCAAACGCGCTTTGCGCTTTTGCTTTTTTGATTTTTGCAAAAGTAAATGGTTATGAGCAGCTTTATCTACTTTGTAGCTGCCTTTACCGTTTTTAGTCTTTTTAATGCGTTTTTTTGCACTACTAAGAGATCTTATTTTTCCTACTTTTCCAATTTTACCAGCCATTTTAAAATAATTAATTATTAAAGTTTATTTAGAAACTTGAGGCAAGAGCAGTACAAAAATCTGATTACCTTGTTTGCGTGGAGGTTTGTCCGGCTTACAGATATCTTCTATTAAGCCGATAAACTCGTCGATCTTCGCAAAACCCAATTCACTGTGTTGCATTTCTCTCCCACGGAAAATCAAAGTAACTTTTACCGGATTGCCCGCCTCCAAAAATTTACGTGCGTTTTTTGCCTTTGTTTCAAGATCGTGACGATCAATCCTCGCACTTAGGCGAATCCCTTTGAGAGTCTTTTTTTTCTGTGATTGCTTTTGTTTTTTTTCAATCTTCTTTTGTTTGTAAAGATGTTGACCAAAATCCATAATCTTACAAACCGGAGGTTGGCTCTTCGGCGAAACTTCAACCAAATCTAACTCCTTAGATTTAGCCATTTCTATCGCCTTGCTAGTTGGTATAATACCTAACTTTTCACCACTTTCATCATCAATTAACATTACTTCAGCCACACGAATGTGTTCATTTATACGTAATTTTTTGATATAGATTGTGATTAAAAAAATAAATGTTCCCTCCCAAAAGAAGAAAAGCGGAAAGAGTTTAGGAAAAATGAGATACTTAGTCAAGTTTTTTTCTGGCAATCAATCAAAAATTATGTTAAAATGAGGCGAACTTTAAAATTAAAATAAAAAAAATGAAGATCACATTTTATGGCGCAGCAAGAGCTGTCACAGGATCCAAGCACCTCGTAGAGACATCCTCAGGTAAACGTATTTTAATGGATTGCGGCTTTTTTCAAGGACGCAGAAAAGAGAGCGCAGAAAAAAACAGAAATTTTCCCTTTGATCCTTCCAGTGTTTCTTCCGTGATTTTGAGTCATGCGCATATCGATCATTCCGGAAGCATCCCCACACTGATAAAAAAAGGCTATAAAGGCGATGTTTTTACAACCTTTGCAACAAGAGATTTGTGTAATACGATGTTGCAAGATTCCGGACATATCCAAGAAACAGACGCCCGCTATTTTAATAAAAGACCTTATCTAAAAGGACTTCAGCCGATTGAGCCGCTCTACACTGTCGAAGATGCCATCAAAAGTATGGAACATTTTCGCGGGGTAAATTTTCATCAACCTTTTTGGCTGCATCGTGATATTCAGGCAGAGTTTTTGGTTGCCGGACATGTCTTAGGCTCTGCTTTGACCAAGCTGACAATCAGAGAAGATGATCAAATTATCAAAATCGGTTTTACAGGCGATCTTGGACGCAAAGGACTTCCCATTCTAAGAGATCCTGAATATTTTGATGATCTGGATTATTTAATCACAGAAAGTACTTACGGGGATCGCCTACATGACCCCATTGAGGATTCAAAAGTCCAATTAGCCAAGGCCATCAACCGCACAGTCAAAAGAGGCGGTAAGATTATTATTCCGGCGTTTTCTCTCGAAAGAACACAAGAGCTTGTCTACGATCTCCATATTTTAACAGACCAAAAAGAAATCCCCGAAATTCCTATCTATATCGATAGTCCTCTTTCAACAAACATTACCCAAATTTTCAAAATGCACCCCGAGTGCTATGACAAAGAAACTCACGAAACTTTTACCAGAGAAAATCCTTTTGGTTTTGGTAAATTAAAATATACGCACAGTGCCGAAGAAAGTAAAAAACTCAACGAAGTCAGGCAACCTTGCGTCATTATCTCAGCCAGCGGAATGTGCGAAGCCGGTCGTATCCGACATCATCTGCGCAATAACATCACCGATCCCAAAAATACAATTCTGATCGTTGGATTTATGGCAGAAAACACACTAGGACGTAAGATTGTCGAGCAGAATCGTTTTATCAAAATTTTTGATAAAATGTACCCTTTACGCGCCGAAGTTGCGGTTCTAAATTCTTTTTCTGCACATGCAGATCGTGACGAACTTTTGGGCTTCATTAAACCGATTAAAAATCTCAAAAAAGTGTTTATTGTCCATGGGGAAGAAGGTCAAGCAATGGCTCTTGCCAACACTTTGCGTGAGTGGAAAAAATTTAAAGTGGAAGTTCCCGCAGAGGGAGACAGTTTTGACTTAATGAATAATGGGGAAAAAATCGAAACAGAGGAAATTCCCGTTGGTAAGAAAAGCTCAAACTACGATTTAAAGTAAGATTAATTTTTTCCCTCTTTTTTTAGAAAAAAAAATCGCATACAAAAAAAACAGACGGACTACCATCTGTTTTTTTGATATTTATCATAAAATTTTTCCTATTTTGCAGCTTTCTTAGCAGCTTCCTGTCTGGCACGGAATTTATCTACACGTCCCGCCGTATCCACTAATTTTTGTTTACCCGTATAAAAAGGATGGCATTGAGAACACAAATCAGTCGTCACAGCCTTAACTGTCGAACCAATTTTAAATGTATGTCCGCAACTACACTTTGCAGTTGCATCCGCATGATATGTGGGGTGAGTTCCTTTCTTCATATTATCTTTTGTAAAAATCTAAAACGGTAGGGATTTTTTTAAATTTTTGATAAAAATATCTTCGTATTTTGCTGCAAAAATTTCCATCAACTTCATGTTTTGTTATAAAAAACAATCCGTTTCTGTCAAAAATCTCACTATCTGAAAAGCGAAAAGAGTTTAGACAATCTCCTTTTAAAATGCAAGTTGATTTTGACAACTAAACAAAAACTGTTTTATTTGTACCTTTTTGTACTTCTTCGTAAATTTTTAATAAATCCTTATGCGTAATATCTTTTCCACCCAAACCTGTTACAAAACTACTAATTTCAGCACTTAATTTGCCATAACAATGAGCTTTTAACTCCGTAGCAAAAACCCCCTCCGTTCCCAAAGAAATTGATTTATCAATCACTGCAATTTTTTGCACATTTTTCAGTTTTTCCACCACCTCCTCTGTAGGAAATGGACGTAAACTTTTAATTTTTAGAATACCGATCTTTTTTCCGCTTTCTCTCATTGTATCGACAAAATCTTTGATTGTCCCAATGACAGACCCCATTGAAATAAAAACTGTTTCAGCATCTTCAAGCTCATACCCTTCGGTCAGATCATCATTTCCTCTTCCTGTTAATTTTGCATATTCACCTAAGCAATCACGAACCACTTTTTCACTTTGCAAAAGATCATTGTGGAATTTCTCACGCACATATTGATAACGACTTGGATCAGCAAAGGCTCCAAAAGTCTTTGGATTCTCTGGATCAAGTTTCACTTTTGGGTTAAAGGTTGGAAGATATTTTTTGATCAGCTCTTTTTCCGGGATAATGACAGGCTCAGCGGTATGAGTTAATAAAAAACCATCCACATTGATCATCACGGGAATGTTTGTTTTTTCTGTAACTTTGTAGGCAACAAAATGTAAATCAACCGCCTCCTGAATTGTTTCGGCAAAAAGCTGAATCCAGCCGGCATCACGCATTGTGACAATGTCTTGCTGATCATTCCAAATATTCAAAGGACCACTCACTGCACGGCTAGCCACAGTAATAACCAAAGGAATTTGCATGCCTCCAATATCATACAAAACCTCTGTCATCAAAAGTAACCCCTGAGAAGTTGTCGCTGTATAAGCCCGACTTCCTGCCGCTGAAGCACCAAGTACAATTGAAGCTGCAGCAAATTCACTTTCTGCATAAACATATTCTGCACTCAGCTCTCCATCAGCTTTCATCTTTGCCAGATGTTCTACAATATGCGTCTGTGGAGTAATCGGATAAGCCGAAATCACCTGCGGTTCACAAACTTCCACAGCTTTAGCAATCGCCTGCGATCCTTCTAAAAACTGATGTTTTTCCGTTAATTGAGACATTCAAGTAGGGTTAATCAATAATTGCCAATATCTTTTTGACTTTCGGATCTGGATTGATTGCTTCTGGATCTTCATCTTCTAAGCCTTCTGTTAGAAGTTTAGCTTCTTCTTGAGTAAGCATTTCATCTGGACTTAAAAAAGGTGATTCTGGCATTTGGCTTAAATTAAAATATTATTTTTCATCTAAAACCATCGTAATTGCTTTCACAGGACAACCTTCCGCACAAATTCCGCATCCCTTACAGTAATCTAAATCAACCTCTCGGAAATGCTTACCGCGAGAGTTTACTTCATCCTTGACCTCGAAAATACAACCGTCAGGACAATTTAAATCGCACTTAGCACAATTAACGCAAACATCATGATCAAAAACAGGTTTAAAAGTTCTCCAAGAACCGGTCAAATTGTTCATTGTCGTACCCGGACCCACAATTATTTCACTTAAATTTTCCGTTTTTTTCAAGACTTTACTTGGCTTAAATTCTCCCGTTAAAATCTGCGGCTCTAATTTTTCGGCAGCATGAAAAGCAGCTTCAACCGCTTGCAAATTCTTTGTTTGTATTTCTCCTGCAAACCGTTCCTCAACAGCTTTTTTGACAGAATCAAGCGAAATTAAGCCTGTAATTGCCGCAAAATAGCCAAGCAGCAGAGTATTAACAATTGGTTTGCCTAAAATTTCTAAGGCTGTCTCAGTCGCTGGCACAAGGTAAATCTGCACACCTTTTGGTAAATGCGGAATTTCTTCAATAGGGTAATTGGAATTAATAATCACCACTGTTTCAGTATTAATTCCACCAAAAACATTGACCTGCGCCAGTAATGTTGCATCTTGTACTATGACAAAATTTGGATGATAGACTTGGCTCCTAGTACGAATTTCCTTATCGGAAATACGCGCAAAAGCCTCTACCGGGGCACCACTTCTTTCCACTCCAAAGTTTGGAAAAGCTTGAGAAATTTTTTGGTCAAAAAAAGCCGCCTTGGCAATCAACAAAGCCGCTGTCACAGACCCCTGTCCTCCTCTCCCGTGTATTCTGATTTCGTACATTTACTTTTAGCTAAATTTGTAACCCGATTTTAACACAATTAAATAAAAACTCTAAGGTTTTAAATAAATGGTTTGTAAAAGATCTTTATCAAAAAATTCTTGACTAGCATCAAGCGCCTTTCTTTGAATTTCTTCTAAAACAGCTTCAACTCCCAAAGCCTCCCCGCCTGTCTCAAAAGGAGCTTTAAACCAATAAACTTTTTGTACTAAATTCTGTGCCAAAAAACTCTCATACACTTCTTTGCCACCTTCGACAAAAAGACTAGCAAGATTCATCTCGCCCAAACGGATTAACATTAAATTCAAGTCAACTTTCTCTTTTCCGCATTCCAAAATCTTTCCTCCTTTTTTAAAATATTTTTGCTTGTCTTGATCGCTTTTACCCTCGGTTGTCACAACAATGAAATTACCATCGGCAAAAATTCTTTGATCTTCAGACAAGACTAAATTTGAATCCAAAACAACTCTAGTGGGATCATTTCCATTTTTAAGTAAATAAGTCGTCAGACTCGGATCATCGTTCTCGGCAGTCTTTTTGCCAATTAAAATAGCATCATACTCATTACGCAATTGATGGACTTTCAAGCGTGATTCTTTATTTGTAATCCATTTTTTACCATCAGATCTTGTTATTTTTCCGTTTGCGGTTGTGGCAATTTTCAGAGCGACAAATGGAATTTTTTGTGAAATAAAGTGAATAAATTTTTCATTTAGTTTTTTTGCTTTCTTTGCCTCAATGCCAAGCGCCACTTCAATTCCATTTTCTGTTAAAAAGTTAATTCCCCGACCTGCAACCAAAGGGTTTGGATCCGGCATTGCGATATAAACTTTTTTGATTCCTGCTTGCAGAATTGCCTCGGTGCATGGAGGAGTTTTTCCATAATGGCAACAGGGTTCCAATGTAATATACATCTGAGCACCTTTTGTCTCATTTTTTGCCTGATTTAAAGCGTTAATTTCGGCATGAGCTCCCCCATATTTTTGATGAAAACCTTGCCCGACAATTTTTCCTTCTTTGACTATGACGCAGCCAACAAGTGGATTTGGAGAAACTTGCCCCACACCTTTGTAGGCTGATTTCAAAGCCATTTGCATGTATTTATTTTCATTTTTCATCAAATCTATTTTACGCTTATTTCAAAATATATAAACATTTGATATATAACATTTTTTGTGTTATAATAATTCAGGTAATTTGAGTAAAATTAACTTAAAACAAAAAATTATTTATTAAAAAACCATGTACACGAAAAAACAAAACAAAATAGTGTCGTACTCTCAGCGGAGTCAAAGAGTATCGAAACGCAATAGCTGAGACGTATCCCTTCGACTCGGTCCAGTGAACTTTTTTAAACTTATTTCAAAAATTTTAATCACAATTTTATTTTTTCAAATAATCTTACCCGCAAGTTTAATTCCTCAATCAAAAGCCTTAACAACAAGCGTTGATTATTCAAATATCGGTGATTATGATTTAGAGGATAATACAAAAATTGAAGTTGCTGAAGGGAAGCTTCAACTTATTTGAGAGGGACTGGAAGAAAGAGTTGAAGATGTTTTTTCGACTTATTTGTATACAGGGAATGGTGGTATGCAGACGATAGAGAATAGAGTTAACTTGGAAAGTAATGGGGGTTTAGTTTGGACAAAAGAAAGAGGAAATAGCAATCCAAATATAATTATTGATACTGAAAGGTGAAACAAGGTATTGCAATCTAATGCAACCTTAGCAGAATACAATGATTGAAACGTAAATATATCGTCTTACAACTCTGACTGATATAGCTTAAATGTGGCTTGACCAGAAATTAACTGAAGTTGAAGAGAATACGCCTCCTGGACTTTCCGCGAAGCACCGGGATTTTTTGATATTGTGACTTATACCGGAAACGGCAGTGATAACCACGTAATTCCTCACCAATTAGGTATTGAGCCAGGGTTTATCATGACCAAGAGAATTGATTCTGCTGATGACTGGACTTCTTATCATCGTGGTCTGGATGTAACAAACCCACACCAATATTGGCTTGAATTAAACAATAATTCTGCGAAGCAATTTGATTCAAAGGGAATTTGGTATCAAAATCCGGATAGCAATAATTTTTACCTTTCGTCTTATGGCAATGCGAATGCAAATGGCGCTAATTATGTTGCTTATTTGTTTGCGCATGATCCAAGTACTGATGGTAAAATTCAATGTGGAAGCTATGCGGGCTGAACAGACGACTCTGTGTTTGTTGACTTAGGATGGGAACCACAGTGGCTTATGCTTAAAAGAAGCTCAGGTGGTTCAAATTGGGCAATACTTGATACCATGAGAGGGCTAAATGCTAACAAAGGTTCTTCTCCACCTAGTAGGTTAGAAGCAAATCTTACAAATGCAGAAAATACAGTTGGGCTCAATGGTGCATATATTGATTCAGAAGGTTTTTATCCTTGGGGTAATGGTGGCGGAGATTGGAATGCTTCAAGCGGTGAGTATATTTATTGTGCAATTCGTTCACCACAAAAAACTCCAGTGAATAGTCGTGAGGTATTTGCAATTGACAATAGAGACGCGGATTATCCATCATTTGATTCTGATTTTTCCGTAGACATGGCGATAATGAAAAGAACAACATGAGGAAGTTCATATAGTTATTCAAAAAAATTAGGCACTAAAGAATTAAGAATAGAATCAGTAAATCCGGAAGGCAACAATTCATCAGCTGTGTTTGACTATATGAATTGATGGTATGAAGGGACGGCACTTAGTGACATTTATTCCTATATGTTCAAACGCGCTCCGGGTTTTTTTGACGTAGTGGCTTATGAATGAAATGGTGTTGCAGGAAGGACGGTAGAGCATAATTTGGGAGTAGTACCAGAGATGATTTGGGTTAAAGGACGAGATTATTCTTCAGAATGGATTGTCTATCATAAAGATTCTACAGAGTACCTATATGAAGATTCAGCAAGGACTCAGTTAAATCTTAATTCGGCAGGCAAGGCTGAAAGCAGTAATGCTTGGCATAGTACAGTTCCGACAGAACAATATTTTACACAAGGGCACGTAGGTGACGCGAACTGGAACGGGAGTGATTACATCTCCTACCTTTTTGCATCAGTTCCAGATGTTTCGAAGGTAGGTTCATACAAAGGAAATGGAACAACTCAAACAATCAATGCGGAATTCACTCAAGGGGCAAAATATGTTTTGATAAAAAGAACAGACTCTACAGGAGACTGGTATGTGTGGGATTCTGTACGTGGAATTGTATCAGGCAATGATCCTCATCTTTCTCTCAATACAACAGCCGCAGAAGTAACAGGAAATGATAGCCTTGATCCTGATAATTCCGGATTCATTGTCAATCAAAACAGCACAACCAATATTAACGTTAACGGAGGTGAATACATTTATCTGGCAATTGCAAATGATAATGGCAAAGTCCGCTGAGCTTATCCGACAGATAAAGCTTATACAGCCGTAACCAATTTGAATTCTCAGATAGACTCAACCACTTGGGCGGATATAAACAATGTCAGCGTGACAGAAACAGTTCCGGCTCAGACAACAGAAGTCGCTGAAGCGGTGGATTTTGACGGAGAGAATGATTACTTAAGCCGTTCGAGTGAACTGACAGGCAATGCAGACGGAAAAACATTTACTTTTAGTTCATGGATTTATAAAACTGCTGCAGGAGACTATCTTTTACAATCAGGAGGTTCAACTCCAGGGCAAAGATCGTTAGACATTTTATTCTCTGGCAATTCTACTTTATGGATAGATGCTCGGAATTCTTCAGGTGTTAATTTTATGTCTGCCTCAGTTGCAACAGGAATACAACAAAATACTTGGTATCATGTATTAGTTTCAATGGACATGGCTAATACGAGCAATAGGCATATATATGTGAACGATGTAGATGTTACACCTTCTGCTACTTGGTATGCTTGGGCAAATGACAGAGTAAATTTTGCAGGTGCTTCCAAACATTATGTAGGTACATACGAAGGAAGTGAACGATGGGAAGGGCGGCTTTCGAATTTCTACCTTGATTACACTTATCGTGATTTATCTCAAGAAGCAAATCGTAGATTATTTATTACGGCAAATGGAAAACCTGCTGCAAATCAAGAGTCATTAAGTCCAATTATATACTTACCGCTCAAAGATGCAGCGACTGCTGGACAGAACCTAGGAACAGGTGGAGATTTTACTGTCAATGGGGCTTTGTCTACGTCTGAAAGAGGTCCAAATCAACATAATGTAGCAGCGAGTGTTTTTGATGGCTCAAATTATTTGAGAAACTCGTCTCTTCCTGTGATGTCGGATGGTAAAGTTTTCACCTTCTACGGTAATGCAAAGTTTGATGATGGAAACAGATTTTTCTCAATGGAGAATAGTAGTGGAAATGTAAATTTTTTGGTTTATACTTGACCAGGTTATTTACAAGTTACTGCTGCAAATAGCTCGAATGCTAGTATCTTGAATATTTATTCTACAGACGCTGTTCCAGACCATTGGTATAGTTTTGCTTTTGCTGTTGATATGACAGATCAGAGTAAAACAAAAATGTTTGTAAACGGAGAAGAAATTTCATATAACGTTAATGTTTTTACAAATGATAATATTGGTTTTTCAGGGTTTCAAGCTGGAGAAGCCTTTGTAGGTAGCGCAAACAATGGTTTTTATAAATTTGATGGAGATATCGGAGAAATTTGGTTTGATACCTCGTATGTTGATTTAGCGACTAATAACCCCTTCTGGGATTCAGATGAGAATAAACCAGCAGAGCTTGGCGCTAATGGAGAATTACCAACAGGTTCTTCTCCCTTGATTTATATGCCAATGAGAGCAGATCAGCCCACTAAAAACCTAGGGACAATAGGAGATTTTGCTCAGACAGGAGCATTCCATGGAGCACGTGGTCCGAGTGAATTCTGGGGAAATAGTGCGGAGTTTGATGGAAATACCGGATATTTGAGTAAAAGTGGAAATTCTGGATTTGTAAATGCTAAGACTCTTACTGTTGCAATGGCTGTGAATCTAGACGACATTGCAAGTAGGCAGGTTTTTGATTTTTCTGCATGAGGTCCTACCTATGAGGCGGTAAAATGGCAAGCAAATGGTGGCGATTTTGGTCTTATTTTAGAAGGTAGTGATGGTTCTATTATCTTAAATGCAGGTAAAGATATTGTTAATCCTGTTAGTACAGGGAATTGGCATACAGTTTTATTTTCTGTTGATTTGTCTTCTATTGATACTCGTCATTACTATTTAAATGGAGAAGAATGAACTACAAATTGGAGAACATATTCAAATCAATCTGTTGATTTAAGTAAAATAGTGAATAGTTACATTGGAGCATTTGGTGGAGGAAACTACTATTTAGACGGTAAACTATGATTTTTATATATATCACAAAATTACATCGACTTCTCGCAGGAGTCGAACAGGCTTAAGTTTATTGACGGTCTGGGTAACCCCAGATACATCGGTCAGAACGGAGAACTGCCTACAGGTTCAGCTCCACTGATCTACATGCCTTTCAAAGACGGGAATACTCTGGGCTACAACGCCGGG
>JANQMV010000048.1 GCA_028279865.1 Candidatus Altimarinota bacterium
CCCGGCGTTGTAGCCCAGAGTATTCCCGTCTTTGAAAGGCATGTAGATCAGTGGAGCTGAACCTGTAGGCAGTTCTCCGTTCTGACCGATGTATCTGGGATTACCCAGACCATCAATAAACTTAAGCCTGTTCGACTCCTGCGAGAAGTCGATGTACTCATCGTCGAAGTAGAGGAAACCGATTTGCCCGTGCCAAAAATCAACAGGACCGTTAGAACGAGAGCCGATTCCCACATTAGAAGCAGACAAATTTATATTATCGTTTGTATAAACTGTCCACGTAGGATTTGCGAGAACTCAATCAATATAAATATAACGATTTGCTAAATTTGCAAGATCAATACTTCCCACAACTATTGATTCTTTATTTGCAGAAAAAATTCCAGTTAATGTCATATTTAAAATCAAATTAGCTGAAGAATTGTATCATAAAATTTTCAAATTACCTCAGGCTTGATTTTGAATCACAAATTTTTCTCAAGTTTCTTCAATATTTAAGATTGCATATGTAGAATCAATTGAAGTTGGTTTAATTTTAAAGGCAAAACTAACAGCTTTACCATCAACAGAGCCAGATAAAGCACTTTTACTCAAATATCCGGTACTTCCATCAAACTCCGCGCTATTTGCCCAGAATTCACTCGGACCACGTGTTCCTTCAAGTGTCCCGTTCACTGAAAAATTTCCGCCCGTTCCCAGATTTATACCTGCGTCATAGGCGTGCATCGGCAGGTAAATCAAAGGTGCTGAACCGGTGGGCAGTTCTCCGTTTTGACCTAAATAAGACGGTTTGTTTTCGTTTGAATTCCAGAAAGGATTATTAGCCGAAAGGTCTATATAGGAATTATCTATCCAGACATCAGAAACATCTCAATCGAAATATTGGCTGGAAGTCTTGCCGATTTCCCAATCTGTGGCTGCAGACCAATCAATTGTTTGACCTGATAAATATTCAGTGTTTGTTGCTGCAGTATCCTCAATACCATTATAAAATAATTTTGCATTTGAATTGGAAAGATCAATACTCATAACAACATGATTCCATTGTCCTAACACAGGGCGACTGGCAATTGATCAATCAAAACTATTAATTTGTCCGTTTGATGAATTCCTCACTATAAGCCGAGGTCCATTGGCAGAATTACCTCAATGAGCAGAGACAATGTACTGAGAACCTCTATTACCCGCTCGCCAACCACTTAAATACAATAAATTCTCCGACGACTGTTTGTACCAAAAAGAGACGGTAATTTCTTGATTGTCTGTAGCAGGTGACAAAAAAGAAGTCTCAAGATAATCACTTGGACCATTTAGACTTGCTGCACTGGCATTATACTGATTTGGTCCGCGTTCTGAAGTAGAGAGTGTTCCATTCACTGTAAAATTACCACCTGTACCCAAATTCTGTCCTGCAGTCGTTGCATCCTTTAATGGTAGATATATAATTGGACTTAATGATTCTTGATTATCAGCAGGTTTCCCGTCCGCTGTGATAAAAAGACGGCGATTGGTTTCTTGGGATAAATCTCTATAATCGTAGTCAAGATAGAAATTTGAAAGCCTTCCCCCGACAAAATATCCATTAGAATATGACAAGCGCCCTATTGCATGAAGTCAACCGGTAAAATTAATATTATTATTGGAGTAATTTGTCCATCAAAACTGATGGGTCACATCCACATCATTAACATACACCTTACGGTTAGCTGAATTGCTAAGATCAAGGCTGCAAAGTACATGATTCCAAGTATCCGGAACAAGTACTTGTCATTGACCGTTTAGAATATTAAAATCAGCTCTAAACTGTAAAAGTCACCAGTTGGTATATTCAATATGCATTCCAATATTCGGCGTATCATAAGAATTATAAATCGCCTGCGATCCAGTTTTATTGCTGTCCGGATAGACCCAAGTACTAAAAGTGAAAGTCTTGCTATCCTGATTTCCGATTAAATCACTTGAACGACTTAAATAATCATCCTCTCCGTCAAAGTCCACCGCTTCAGCGACTTCTGTTGTTTCAACCGGAACTGTTTCTGTCACGCTGACACTGTTTATATCCGCCCAAGTGGTTGAGTCTATCTGAGAATTCAGATTGGTTACCGCCGTATAAGCTTTATCCGTCGGATAAGCTCAGCGGACTTTGCCATTATCATTGGCAATTGCCAGATAAATGTATTCACCGCCGTTGGCATTTAGTGCGGCCGGTGCAGAGGAAGTAATCCTAAACCCGGCATTCAAAGGATCAATGTAATCTGTGTTAGTTACTTCTGCAGCAGCACTATTTAGAAGTAAATAAGGATCATTACCTGTGGTAATACCTCGCGTAGAATCCCAGAGATACCAATCACCTGTAGCATCTGTTCTTTTGATCAGGACAAAAGCCGCTCCATTCGTAAAACCCGCATCTATATCCAAATCTGCAGCTGTTCCTGTATAAGAACCGACTTTGGAAACATCTGGAACAGAGGCAAAAAGATAAGCAATAAAATCTTCTGATGGATTATTCACTGAAGAATAACTACCTATTTGAAATTGCGTAGCTGTAGGCAGAGTGTCATACCAAGCATTGTCTGTTTGTGCAATATGTGTATCATTTAAAAACAAATGTTTTTCTATTGGGAGATCTTTATGATAAACCATCCAATGAGTCGATCAATTATCTCTGTTTTTTATAAGCATCATTTCAGGGTTTGCTCCTAAATCATGTTCAACAATCTTACCGGCGATTCCATTTCCTTTATAGGCGACAATATCCAAAAATTCCGGAGCTCGTTTGAAAAACAACTTTACCGAAGAAAAACCGGCAGGGGCGTTGATTCATGTTAATGCAGAGTCTGCTCCCACGCTTATACCATCCATGTCAAAAGACAAAAGCGCTGAGCCATTTTGCGTGTTTTCTGCGGAAGTGTACTCAGTGTATAAATTTTTTCTCACTCCACGTAAGCGGTCAATCAAATGTTGACCATAGTTCGCATTACTGCGTACTCCATTCAACATTAAGTCCGGAGAAAAACCAATTTCTGTAATTGATCTACTCGATTGGGTATGCGAATCTGCGACAGCATTGAACACTTCGCTACTATTCACAGGTTTTTTCTGTGGTGCGCGAATAGCACAATATATGTGTTTACGACCAAAATCACCTGCATAAGTAAATCCCGTTGGAGTTGGATAACCCTGCTGTCCGCTCCCAACACCAATCTCTTCTGCTGCTGAGGTATTTGCCTCCAATCTTGCATCGTCATCATCAAATGAATCTCCCGAATTAAACCAACCTCTTTGCATATCTGTAATAACCCAATCAAAATTTGCATCTACACTTTTTGCCAAAAGCCACTGAGGTTCCCATCCTAAATCAACTTCTGGAGTTCATGACATACCGGTAGTTGTAAAATCACCACACTGAATTTTTCCATCCGCACTTGGATCATGCGCAAAAAGGTAGGCAACATAAGAACCTCCCGACGCATTCACCGAGGCATGGTCGTCCAATGAAAAGATAGTTGCGCTATGTAGCTGACTTCACCACCGAACATCTCCTCACCAAAAAGCACCCGAACTTTCCAATTCGGCGTAGTTGGCTCACTGAGTTCGATGATAAACAACCCAAGAATCCGCAGAGTCTGTTCTCTTTACAAAAATCATACCCGGCTCAACGCCCAAATTATGCACAATTTCCCTTCCTGCAATTCCATTACCTGTATAAGTCACAACATCGAAAAATCCCGGAGCTTCGCGGAATGTCCAAGATGTATAGTCTTCTCAATTATCGTTAACATATCAATATTGATCCTGAATGTCGAAACCATTTTCTTTAAACCCAGAAACACCAACGGGTGTTCAGTTAGAAGTGTTTTGTTGCTCCAAATTAGTTAGGTTGCTAGAAAGTGTTTTTAATACTCATCTGTCTGTATCAAATATTGCATGTCGAGTGGCATTACTTCTTGACTTGATCCACACCATCCCTCCGTTACTTTCCAAGTCAATTCCATTCTCTATGGTCTGTGTGCCACCATTTCCATCGTACAAATAAGTCGAAAAAACATCTTCTACAGTTTCCTCTGAGTTTTCTCCGGCTAACTGCAATTTTCCATGAGCTACCTCGATCTTGGTGTTATCTTCCAGCGTATAGTCATTTGCTGTAGAAAAATCAACACTCGTCGTGAGAGCTTGGGTTTGAGGAATCAAGCTTGTAGGTAAGATTATTTGAAAAAATAAAATTGTGGTTAAAATTTTTGAAACAAGCTTAAAAAAGTTCCCTGAACCAAGTCCAAGGGATACTTCTCAGCTATTGTGTTTCGATACTCTTCGACTTCGCTCAGAGTACAAAACTCTTTTGTTTTGACTGTTTGTGTACATGGTTTTTTTATTAAAAGTATTCTTACAATTATATTTTAACATAAAATAAGCCATGTTGCAAACTTTTTTAACCTTTTTTGCCATTTTTAAAAATATCAAGATTGAGAAAAATTTCCAATTTGCTAGAATGAAACACCCTGAGTTAATTTTACTTTATAACCTTCAAAATAAATACCAAAATGCTGAAAAAAATTCTCACAACAATCGGAAGCGTCTTTTTCCTTTGTCTTCTCTCTCTGAATCAAGAAAATGCTTATGCGGCTTACATCATAGGCAATGACGGTAAATTTCAAGAAATCAAGCTTGATAAAGATGACTATAATCATTGGATCCAAGTATCTGACAAATTTACTTCCGTCGCAATCAAATCAGAAAAAAAAGCAAAGCTTGGCATCGTATTTGATCCTTACACCCCTGTAGAAAAAGAAGTAATTTTTGATGATGACGAATATTCAGAACTCATCTTCACAAACCCGACAAAAAACTTCTTAATTACCGCGAAAGGTTACCCCCTTCCGGAATCAATTGAGGTTTATCTTTTTGATACCAGAGAAAAAGCCAGTTCAGTCAAAAGTTTCGCCGTAGGTAATACGGATTTAAATGGATTACGTATTATTTCCCGCAGTCAATGGGGCGCAGATGAAAACCTGCGCTATTATGAACCTGACGAAAATGACAGTGATTCAAGCGGATCAGCTTATCTTACCGCTGCATGTAAAAAGAAAGTGGAAACTTATCCCGAAGAATATAAGTACGAAAAAACCATCTCAACAGAAGAAGGTAATCACCTGACTTGGCCCCTGCAATATTCTCCGGAAATCAAAAAGATTGTCGTCCATCACACCGGAGAAACCAAAGTCACAAACGAGAGACCTTCTGACGAAATGATGCGTGCGATTTATTACTATCACACAATTGTAAAAGGTTGGGGTGATATTGGATATCATTACGTGGTGGGTAAAGATGGTGAAATCTATGAAGGTAAAGCAGGAGGTGACAAGGTCGTTGGTGCCCATGTTTATTGTAGCAATATCGGCACTGTCGGTGTTTCGGTAATGGGTAATTTTAATCTTCAAAAACCGACTACAAAGCAGTTAAATAGCCTCAAAGCGATTTTGGCAAAACTGAGTCAAAAACACAAAATCAAGCCTGAAGGAAGATCAAGTTTCCACGGAGAAAGCTTGCCGAATATTTTAGGACACAAAGACCTGGGACCAACAGCATGCCCCGGAGAAAATCTCTACAGCCAATTGCCCCAAATCAGAAAAGAAGTTGCCAAAGGTTTTACCTATAAATTTAGCGAAACAACGACAACAAGCTCGAAAAAAGATTATGAAGCGGAAGTAACCAAAAAAGTCGAAGTATTGAAGCTAGCTCCAACACATCAGGAAAAACTGATTTTTAGTTTTAAAAACACAGGAAAACAAACTTGGAATGATACAACATGGCTACATGTTTCTCTCAACAGCAATACCAATGCTTGGGCAGAAACAGTCGTACCGGATAAAAAATACGTAGCAGCAGATATGCGCGAAAGTTCTGTTCGGCCGGGCAAAACAGGTACTTTTGAAGTAACAATCAATGCGGGCTACAATCCCGGATTTTATATCTTGGAATTTGCCCCGGTAGTAAACAATAAATACAAACTCTCAAGTTCTGCAATCTTACAACCGATTGAAATTCCTGAGGCAAATTATAATTATGATTTTGTAAAAGCAGGACATCCGCCCAATCCTTTTTATGCCGAACAGCCAGCCGAAGCTTGGATAGAGCTTAAAAATACGGGGAATATTGTCTGGAGAAATTATGGCGATAACAAAATTTATCTGGGTACAACCAAACCACAAGATCGTAAGAGTTTGTTTAGTACGGACGGACGTCGTAACAGGCTCGGTTATTTGAAAGAGAGAGAAGTCTTTCCCGGTCAAACAGGACATTTTGTCATGCCTCTGACAGCCCCCGAAAGAAGAGGCATTTATCGAGAAAGCTTTGCTCCTGTGATTGAAGGTGTGAAATGGCTTGAGGATAAAGGCATGCAGTTTAGAATCATCGTAAAAGAACCAAAACATCAAATTAAATTCACCACAAAATCCAATTTGTTAAACTTAAATCCTGATACGCAAAGAAGCTTTACCGTTACTTACCAAAATCTTAGTGACGTGACTTGGACAGAAGATCAAATCTACTTCATGCTTGCGGGTGATTACCGTAAATTGGGAATTGAAGAAAATACCTTTTCGCTTTCCGAGCCATTATTAAAAGGCAAGAAAGGCTCGTTTAAAATTGAAATAAAAACACCTTTGCAGCGTGGTTTGTACAAACTAACCGTTGTGCCTGTTATCCGCGGAAAGAAATTTGAAAATGCTTCTCCGTTTACTTTACGTATTATTGTGAAAAAGCCGACCGCCAGCGGAGAAGTTTTAAGTAATTTACCCAAAACGATAAATCTGGATGTAAATGAATCTAAGACTTTGCAAATTAAAATCAGAAATAAAGGTAATTTTACCTGGACCCAAGAAAATACCAGCCTCGTCCCTCTAAGCCAAAAAAGCCGCATGTATGTTGAAGATAAATGGATTTCACGGCAAATTGTCAGTTATTTAGAAGAAGACAGCGTTAGCCCCGGTAAAACCGGTACGTTCAAACTATATTTGAACCCAAAGTATCGCGGCTACTTTACAGATGTTTTTAAGGTTAATGTCGAAGAAGTGGGGCATCTGAATAATGTCCTGATTCCTCTCAGGATTAAATCCGGGCAAATTTCTTCCAGAAGTTCCTCGGCAGAAAAAACTTCAAACCAAACGACACAAAACAATAGCAAACAGACGAATAACAACAGCTCAAATGCTAGCAATAGTCAAAAAGAGCAAACTGATTCGGTAGAAAAAAAATCGGTAGAAAACCCTATTCGTGTGAGACTTTCTGTGCCGGATCAAAATTCAGTAGAAATCACTGCAGATCAAAATTATACAATTATAGAAGATTCGCAAAAAAGACTTTTTAGCGTTTCCCGTGGAGAAAAAGCCTTGGTTAAAAAAGTGGGCAAGTACATGCACGTCCAAGTCGGTTCTACCAACAAAGTCGCCTCTGTAGTACGCTTCATTCCAAATGGTGAAGGTATTATGGAAATTAGTAGTTGGGAAAATAGACCCGCTTGGAATAAAAAATTAAATGACAATCGCTTTCGTGGCATTATCGAAACCAGAGAAGTCGATGGTCAGTTGGCTGTAATTAATGAACTTTCTTTAGAAGACTACTTGAAAGGTATAGCAGAAGTTTCTAACAGTGATCCCGTTGAAAAGTTAAAAACTTTGGCAGTACTCTCCAGAACATACGCACTCTTCTACTTACAACCTGAGAATGAGAAATTCCCCGGCAAGCCTTACGATGCGAGTGATGATCCTGATGTGTTCCAAAAATACTTGGGATACGGTCTGGAGCAACGCTCTCCGAATTTTACAAAAGCCACCCAAGCAACACAAAACGAAGTAGTCACTTACCAAGGTAAACTTGTGAAAACCCCTTATTTCAATCAATCCAGCGGAAGGACGCTGAGTGCCGAGGAAGTTTGGGGTTGGAAAAATACTCCGTATTTAGTCTCTGTCGATGATCCTGATTGTATCGGATTGCAAAGAAAAGGTCATGGAGTAGGTCTTTCCGGATATGGAGCGACAAAAAGAGCAATGCGTGGTCATGATTATAAAGAAATAATTAAATATTATTATAAAAATGTTGAGGTAGAAAAACTATAAAAACAAACTATAGGTTTATAGGAAGACCAAAAACTATCTTTCGTAAGGTAGTTTTTTTATTCGCTCAGACACTTGACAAATAATTATTTATGGAATACTATACTTTTCTTGAAAAATTTTTAGCATTTAACCAGAAAAGGCAAAAATGTCCGGATTAAATCCAGAAAATGAGCAACATGTAGTTGACTTAAGAACAAGGGAGGGAGTGTCAGTTGCCACAAATAAATTTGCGTCATCTCCAATTATTGAATGCAGAGAAGGAAAAAATGTCTCTGTGCTGGAAGCAGGTCAGGAACTAACTAAGGGTAAGATTGAAAAATTATTATCAATTAGTGGGCTTGATCTCAGCGCTGTTACTGTTTCTGAGTTTCCTGTCAATATCAAATTAGCCACCTCCAGGTTAAACATAACTGAAAGTAAAATTAACAAAGCTGGTCTTGAAATGGCGAAAAGATTTCAAGAAAAATTAGGAGTTATCAGGTTAAAACTAGAGTCCGATCCTAATTTCAAAAAGCAAGTCGTGCAAGGTATTCAAGAAAATACGCAAACAGCAATTAATTCTCTTAAAGATGATCCTCATAGTAAGCTCCTTATCCCACCAGAAATTGAAGAAATGATCAATGAAATAGTCCATCTTATTACAACAGAAGGAAGTCTGGAACAAATCAGCATGTTCCATATTCTTAATACAGAATACAAAGAAACCGCCGATCACAGTGTTGGCACTGCCATTAGAACAGCAGTTCTCTGTCAAAAAATAATCGAAATTGATCCTGATTATGCCGCTCAAGAATATGGATTAGGCAATGATGATAACGGAGAAAGTATAAAAAACGCAACAAAAGCAGCTCTTTTTCATGATTTAGGTAAAATCTTGGTTCCACCTCAAATTTTATACAAAGTAAAAGATCCAACAGCAGAAGAATTTCAGATCATCAATCTGCACTCAGAAATGGGAGAGAAAATCATTCAAAGTTTTGCAAGTGAACCAAAACTCAAGGAGCTACTCGCAAAAACCGCCAAAGAACACCATCTTGACCCTGGACAATGTAGTGAGGCGCTTTCAAAAATTATAAAAATTACTGATGTTCACGATGCCTTGCTTCAAAACAGAAGCTATCGTCCAAGGTTTTCTCCAATAGAAACTCTCTTTATTCATATCGAAAACTATTGCAATGATAAATACGACTCATATGCGTTTGAAATTTTCTATCAATATTTATTAAGCACAACACCCGAATTTTTAGATCAAAATAGATCTTTTAAATTACCAAAACAGAAAATTGAAGAGCTCAAAAAGAAAGGAGAAAAATATTATATCAAAGATGGGGATAGACTTATTGAAGTACCGTTAACGTTTGAATACAAGAGTGATCAAGCAATTTGCGCATTTGTACAAGAACCCCGAAGTCAAATGTCAGGCAAGTGCATACTTTTTAGAAGAGAGCATATTAGAAACAAGGACCACACTATCAAAGAGGATAAAAGAGATTTAATTCGAGATAAAGACGGAAGAACTGTTGTTCTTGAACTTGATTTTTCCAATGAATTAACAGGGGAAAGATCAGAATTAGTCTTATACGCAGAAAATCAACAAAAACATCTTAATAAAAAGGATCCGTTTGCCAAAGTAGTCTAAAAACACTAAAATCACTTCACTTATTTTTTAAAATTAAAAAAACATGAATGAGGTGATTTTTTTAGTAATGATTTTGTTTACAATGGCAATGAATCTCTTTGCCTTCAGACGCGGCCCTGAATGGCTTATGGCTCTCATTGCAGTTGAGATTGTTTTGATGAATATTTTTGCAATTAAGCAGATGAATCTCTTTGGCTTAGCTGTCACAGGTGGAAATGTCATGTACGCCGCTATTTTTCTTTCCACAGATTTACTTTCCGAATTCCATGGTAAAAAATGGGCGTTTCGAGCTGTCAAAGTAGGTTTTTTTGCGGCAATTTTTGCAGCGATTTCCCTACAATTTATCCTTATTTTTCAGCCAAATGACTTTGATTTTGCTCAAACACATTTTCTCGAACTGTTTAATTTTCTTCCCAGAATTGTGATTGGTTCGCTAGTAGCCTACTTCGTCGCTCAAAATCTGGATGTACATCTTTTCCATAAAATCAAAAGCAAAACGGGAGAAAAATATCTTTGGCTCAGAAACACAGGCTCAACAGCAATTTCTCAATTGATTGACACACTCATTTTTACAACAGTTGGCTTACTAATCATTCCCGGATTGCCGGAAAATAAATATTTGGCTGGAGTTATTTCTATGGAAATTTTTTGGGAAGTTGTTTTATTTACGTATTTAATCAAACTGATTGCAGCGATTTTAGATACACCATTTATTTATTTAGCCAAGAAAATCAAAGTTAAAAAATAGTTTTTATCATCATAAAAAAGACATGAATGCTCATGCCTTTTTTTTTGTAAAACTCTTGGTAGTCTAAACTTCGCCTTCCCCCGGATTCGTAGGAGTAAAGGTGCGCGCAGCCAGCTCTTTATCAACCCAATAAATTCCTCCTTCTCCCGCTAGGTCAAGCTTATCAATAATTCCTTGCGCACTTTCCTCTTCTTCCACTTGCTCATCAATATACCACTGGTTAAAAGCCTGAAAAGCATAATCATTTTCTTCAATTGCGATTTCATGTAGATTGTTAATTAAGCTTGTCACAAGCTGTTCATGCTTAAGTGCTTTTTCGTAAACATCGCGCGGAGAGTCAAAATCCGTTGCAGGTTTTTCCATTTCCCGGATTTCCGCTCTACCTCCTCGGCTAAAGAGGTAGTTAAAAAATTTCATCGCATGAAACATTTCTTCTTGGTATTGGATATACATCCAGTGGGCAAATCCGTCCAAACCTTTCGAACGAAAGTAGGCAGACATTGATAAATACAAATTTGCCGAGTACATTTCAGCTTGAATTTGAGCGTTAACCGCCTCTTCCAGTTTTTTACTAATCATAAGTTTTTAATTAAAAAATAATCTAAAATAGCGTAAAATCAGATTACTGATTTTTTGATTTTAAGTCAAAACTCAAAACAATTTTCGCTTCGGAATTCCGGTCGAAAAATTCAATACAAAAAATTAGGAAAAGACTTTTTTGCGACTAACCCCTCTCTCACATCCAAGGTGGCAAAAACTTGAAAGAAAAATATATAAATCTGCGTAAGAGTAAATGTACGCAAAATAAATATTTATGGTTAATCCGGATTTCAGTCAAAAAACCGATGAGGAGCTGGTTGTCTTAACTCTGCAAGATCAAGACGTTTTTTATTATCTAATCAAAAGGTACGAACAAAAGCTTTTGAATTATATTTTGCGTCTTTCAAGTACCAGTCGCGAAAATGCAGAAGATATTTTGCAGGAAGTTTTCATCAAAATTTATAAAAACTTAAACGGATTTGACCGGGATCTAAAGTTTTCAAGTTGGGCTTATCGCATTACGCACAATGAAACGATGAGTCATTTTCGCAAAAAACAAACAAAATTAAAAATCACCAGTATAGATGACGAAGAAAACAACAATCTGATCAATTTATTAAAAAGTTCATTAGATATTCAAAAAGAATTTTCGACCAAAGAAATTGCAAAAAAAGTTCGCGAGATAATTGATTTATTGACATCAAAATATCGTGAAATTTTAGTTTTACGTTATTTGGAGGAAAAAGATTATCAAGAGATTAGCGATATTTTAAAAATACCCATGGGAACAGTCGCAACATTAGTAAGCAGAGCCAAAAAAAGATTCAAAATAGAGGCAACTAAGAATCATTTAGATGAATTAATTTAACAATCATGAAGAAAGATCTTAGCAAAAACATCCTCGGCAAAATTAAAAAGGAAAAAATTCAACCCATTTCCAAATGGAGTTTTTTGCTCAAAAAATCTTCTATTTGGAGTTTATTTGGAATTTCCGTCATACTTGGAGGATTTGCTTTCGGCAGTATTTTGGCGCAAATCAGCAGTACGGAGTGGAATATTCGCCACCAAATTACAGATAGTTTTATGTTTTTCGTCTTCATGACACTCCCCTATCTCTGGATTATTTTTATGCTTGGATTCGGTGCACTCGCCTACTACTACCTTAGACGAACTTCCAAAGGCTACCGCTATAGTACCATCATCGTGGTAAATAGTAGTTTGCTAATTTCCGTTTTATTTGGCAGTGCTCTTTATGCGAGCGGTCTCTCTACAAAATTTGAACATGCTTTTCAGGAAAAAAGTCCTTTGTATCGGGAGGTCTTGGACAGAAGGGTAAAACTTTGGAAAAATCCTGAGAAAGGCTTGTTAGCCGGTAAATTTATCAAACATATTGATGAGGAGAATATTGAAATAATCGATCTGAGAAAACGAATCTGGACTGTAAATATTGCAGAGGTGGTTGTCAAAAAAGAGCTTCCTTTAAGAAGTAATCTTCCTGTGAAAATAATTGGAGAAAAAAAAGAAAATCAAATTTTCATAGCAAAAGAAATCCGGCTTTGGAATAAAAACAAAGTATTAAAATGTGATACAGAAAAACCTGATGAGCCTTGTTTAAAACCTCCAAGGCATTTTCCCAAAAAAGTGAAAGAAAATTTTCAACTTCCGCGTAGTAATGATTGGAGGCACGAAAAAAGATAAGCCGCCAACGAGAGTGCGCACTCAATTTAAAATCATAGAATTACAAAGTTTTATTAAAAGTTCTGACAGTAATTCAATAAAGAATAAGTTTGCAACTATTCAGATTAGTGCACGACTTACCAATCTCACTTTGCTGTTATTTCTCAGCAATAAAAAAAGTAGTTCTAATTATAAATCTTAGTAAAAATATTATGAAAAATTCAAAACTATTGACAGCAACTGCTGTCTTCTCAGTCGCAATTACTGCCGCTGTAACAACAATGTCTCTTACTTCCGCCTATCGTGGCAACACAAATCAAGACTTCAAACCTAGTAATAAAATCCAAATTTCAGCAGAGCAACGTGAAGCAATGCATGAAGCTCTTAAAAATAAAGATTATGATGCTTGGGTAGAAAATGCTCCGGCAGATGGTCGTCATTCTGACTTAACTCAAGCCGAATTTGAAGAATTGGCAGAAAAACACCTGGAAAAAATAGAAAGTAGGGAAGAAAGAAAAGAGTTGAGAGAAGCAAGGAAAGCAGCTCTGGATGAAGTTTTTGCAAATAATGATTATGAAGGTTGGAAAGAGCTGATGACGGAGTCCGGAAAAAATTCTCAAATTCTTGAAGTCATTAATGCTGATAATTTTGATAAATTAATTGAAATTCACAACTTAAAGAAGGAGGGAAAAGCAAAATTTGAAGAAGCTCAGGCTCTCATGCAAGAACTAGGAATTGAAAAAAACTTTGAAAAGCAAGGTTCGCACAAGGGCAAAGGTTTGGGAATGAGAAAAGGTAATTTTGGAGGAACAGGTTTTAATCAATAGACTTATGCTTTAAAATAAAAGCAAAAAGAGCAGCACTTGTTGCTCTTTTTTTATAATTAGAATTAATTCCTTTAGAATTCACCAATCGCAGTATAGGTCACCTTTCCTCGGTAGATATCCGCTGGTGTCTGGTAGTCCACATTTAAGTAGTAGTAAATTGTATCCAGATTACTGTTGGTAGGTTTGTCCAATCACGCATTAGAAATCTGTTGAGGTGCGTTGGTAAAATGGGTCGTTGTGCTAGATGTTCCCGTATTTGCTGTGTATGTAAAATTATTCTCTGTTGAAACCCGATCACCTGAAATAGATGAAATAATCTGTCCGGTGTTTGTCGTGCCATCAAGCACCGCTGAACCTGTTTGTGTGTTACCTTGCAGAGAAATCATCAGATTGTAACCGTTATGAGCGTTGGTTTTCACTTCTAGGATTGACTTGTCCATTGCTGCTCAGCCTGTGCCGGACCAGTTCTGACCAAATTGCACGTCAGGGTCGACTGAAAGTAAAACCGAGCCTGAATTGACAGATAATTGAATTGATTCTTCAACATTCACGTTCAATTCGACTTGCTGATAATGTTGAACCAGAGTGATTTGTCCCGTTCCTGATTCAAGCAATACTCAGAGCTCATCATACAGACTGATTTTGACAGCGTAAGATCAACTTTGGGAAGCATTGTGGATTCTAAGGTTATTGATTGCTAATTCTAGCATATCATCGACAGGGACACTGCCTCATGTAATTGTACTTGTGATTGTTTTGGATTGTCGGTTGATTGAGTCTGAAGAATTGGTGATAGTGCCTGATTGGCTTGTAAATTCAATATCACTATCTGTCATCCAAGGTGAAAATCTGAACTCGTCGGCAAAATCAATGACGATGTAATCGTTCACTTCAAGTGCTAGGGCATTAGGATAATAAACCTTGTAATTCGCGTTATTTACTACAGCAGGATTGCTTACATAGATTGAACCTTTTTCACCGTTGACTGTATCATATATAAAGCTAACTGTGTCTGTACGTTCTTCGTTGCCCGCTGTGTCCAGAGCCCGACTGCGGATTGTATAGAGGTGTCATTCTGACCAAATTGGTGAATTGTAATACCAGCGGGTAGATTTGCTGGTACTTCCTCCTAAAGTGTTCAGCCAAATTTCTTGTGTGGCAGTGAAGCCTGTGCCTGTATAAAAGCGCTGAGTAGCTTGCTCATAGATACTAATACGGGTGCCGGCGACTGCTGTATTATCCGTAGATTGACCTACAATCAACTCGGCGTGTGTAAGGCTGGCGTTATTTTGCGGATAGAGAATCTTTGAGACGGGAAGTTCGGTATCCAGAGCGGTTATATGTGTTGTACGTGTGGAGGCGTAAGTCGTGGAATTGCCTGCCGCATCTTTGACTGTATAGCGAAATTTGTAGCAAGTATTGGGTAAACCGGTGTATATGTAGTTTGTGCCGTTTGCAATTTCTGTAATATTGGCATCTTGAAAACTTGTGAAAGTCTGGTCACAGATTTCATTTGTGACAGTAGCTGTGGCTACTTCAAGGAGATAGTCTGCGTCATTTGAGGACATGCCTGAGTTAGAGCCTGAGGCGGAGAGGTTGTCTTCTCCACGATTTACGTTGATCGCAATTTGTAGGCTGCCTTGAGTTCCGTTGAGATGAGTAATTGATCCTCCGGTGGCTGATTGTGTATCAATGAAATAAGGACCTTGGTGCTGCCATGCTGAATAATTATCGGCTGCATCTTGACTTCTGATGTGTAAATAGTTACTTGCCCCTTCTTGGAAAATACAAGTCAGAGTTGTTCCTGTTTGAGTCGAGAAAACTGTTGTTCCTGTGGCACTCTGGTTACATTCGGTTTCATAGGTTTTAATCTGTGTGCTAAGCGATGTGGAAGCAGTCGCTAATGAACTTTGATTCTCATCGGTATCAATAGCAATTATGCGAAAATCGTATGTTGTTCAGTTTGAACCGGGGACTGACCAAAGGTAATCCACTGTGTTATCGTTTGACCATTGGCTTATTGCGTGAGCGCCGTCGTCGATGATTAGTGCCTCCGGACTTGCTCGATCTGAAGCCGAATTATCTGTATAAATACCTTGTGGCAGATCGTTTAGTCGTGTAATTGTTTCAATCCCTCCGGTAATGTTGTAACCCAACACTGTTTTACCATTGAGGTATTCAACGTTATTAATATTGTTCGTCAGGATTGAAGTATTTCGGCTCGAATTTCCATCAGTTGAGTAATTGTGAGCAGCGTTGCCATAGCGATTAAATTGAGTTGCTCCATCTCCAGTAGCTACAGTAAAATCTACTCCTTGAGGGCGAACCGTATGCGTCGCGATGTCACGAATTATGTCCGAACTACCACTTAACCTGTGCCGGAATGCTGTATCATGGAGGCTTCTCTGTGAAGCGTACATTCTTGAAATCTCAGCTGAGCTCAACGCTCTATTGTAAATCGCTACGTCGTCAAGGAGTCCTTCATAATATCGCTCTCCTGAGTATGGTGCCTGACCTATGGTTAAATCATTGGTCGTATCTAAAGGACCGGCATTAACCAGATATGACTGATCTAAAATTCAATTAATGTAAATTCTCAAACTTATATCATCATAGGTAAAAGTCACATTTTGCCATACATTTGCTTCAAGATTGCTGGCAGATAGATAAGCAGTTGCACCATCGAGGGTAAATAATAGGCGGTTATTATTTCTATTTATACCAACATAGTAACCAGTAGAAAGATAACTTCACCAAAAAGCCTGAGGAGTACCTTTACCTATAATTCCTTTGTTGGAAGAAGCAGGATTTCACCACCCTGGCTCAGACGGATTAATCCAAAAATTAACTGTCATGGTGTTACCAACATTTAAAGTCGAATTATTGTTTATTCGTAAATAATCATTAACACCGTCAAAACTTCCTGCTCCGTCAAATTTACCTCCGGCTATTGCAGACGCTCCGCCACTCCAGGTTCCATGATTTCCATTACTCGAATGATCCGTAGCCTGACCTGAGCTTGTCGAAGGGTCCATTTTCCAGTAACCCACAAGTCCGTCATTCAAACTTTCCTGTGCTTCCAAATTCTTTTTCCCTGTTTCGTACATATGCTTGATTGTAGCTGCATCAAGAGCTTCGGCTGTGATAAATGGTTCGTCTATGAGTCCATCTATAGCGGCAAAACCTGTTCATCTAAAATCTTGCCCTATATATATAGGCAAATTAGAATTAAAGGTTCCAATTGGTTGGTTTGTAAACTCACTATCTATTTCCCCATCAATATACATTCTAATAACATCTCAATCTCGAGTTAAATTTAAAAAATGCCAGTTTGTATCAGTAATTGACTTATTGCCAACTGCGCTAAAATAATTTGCACCTCCCCATAGATCAAGATCGGCATTAAAATGTAATTTATTGTTTGCATTAATCTCGAATATCCACTGATTTACAGTCGTGGCTTCATAACGAGAAATTAGATAATTAGTACCATTTGAATTTCTTTTTATCCATAGTCATAAAGTAAAATCTGTTAAGTCTAAATCTGCGCTATCAGCTATGCTAAGGTAGTTACTACCATCAAACTTCGCTGCTTTTCCTCTCACACCGGTAGAACTAAAATCAACCCCACCATTATTTATTAAATTATTTGTCTTCAATGAATTATCTGTAAGTGGAGCGGAGCCATCAAATGTCCACATACCTCTAATATCTCCTACCATTTCCTCCGTTGCATATTCCGAAGTAATATATTTTACAGAACCATTATTCTCATCTCCTGCTTTCTCTTGGATAATACTTAAACCTTCATTTGTTCCAATATAAAGAGTATTTCATCCATGAATAGAAGTTCATTCTGTAATTTCTAAAGAATTGATATGTATTCTATTTCAACCAGTTCATAGGCAAACATTTCTTCAGGCAATTGCATGGGTTTGAAAAGTACAATAGATGTAGTCTGCCTTTCCTAATGTGATATCAACCGTCGCCTCATGTATATTTCTCTGCAGATAAAAATCATCCTGATCTGTAGCAATTTCATTTGAATAGTAAAGAGTTCCATCGGAAGCTAAGGCAACATTGTCTGAATCTCTACCTGCATCTGTTACATCAATAACCGTCCCATCTGTCTCATTAATCACACTCACTCCTCCATCTGTCGCCACGGCTACATAAGTTTTCCCATCAATTACTGCGGCATGAAGATCATTAATTAAGCCATTTACAATATCTTGCTCATCTATTTTTTGGTAACCAGAAGAAGTGTTTCTATCTGCAATGTTTGAATTAAATTCACTATGGTTATTCATTGGATAACTACTTTCTTCTGTTCTTCAGCTCCCAATGTGTTCACTTGTATCATTTACAAAATCAATTGTAAATAATCCAGAATTTGAACTCGCACTACTTCAGTCATACCAACTTCCTAAGTAAGTTTTACCGTTTAATGATGAGATTGTTGAAAAAAGCGTATAATTTGGTCCAATCAAATAAACATCATTTGGAGTCCACCCTCCCGCTTGATCAAATCTCATCCAAATTTCCTGGCTTTCCGCATCGTAAATATATAGATTTGTATCCGTACCTACCAAAATTGCAATTTCAGGAAAATCTCGTGTACACTTTTCTTCACCTGAGGCTTGGTAACCATTTGGACATCTGGTCACAGAAGAAGCTTCCGTATACCATGATTTTGTATTATCACTTCTCCACGAATTATTAACTGAATCCTTGGCTGTATCATAAATAAACACGTCATTAATCGTTTCTGCGATCAGCTGCTGTTCAATTTTCTCTGGAATTTGATATTCACTTTCACTTGTTTCTTTTTGTTCAATTTTAAATTTTGGAGCTGTTGCTTCGTAGGTCTGCCGTACCTCTAAGCCTGAGAGAGCTCGACTGTAAATTGCAAATTCGTCAAGAGAACCATTAAAATACCTATTACTATTACCTCCATTACCGATACTTGGATAAGTGAAACTGGCAGTAGGAATTTCCACATTTTGTTTTGTATCCGTAAGCTCACCATTTAGATAAATATAAAAATTTGAATGAGTGCTATCTACAGATTCTGTAACCACAGTTAAATTAAACCATTCGTCAATCCCAACATCATCTAAATTTGCATTAAAATATAGTGGTGTTGGTGATTGCAAATAAAGTGCTAATGCATTTCCTGCACCATGCCACATCCAGTAACCACCACTGGACAAATTGTTTCCTGTAAAAGCGTTCCAATTTCCTCCTAGTGTTTTTTGCCAAACACTAAAAGTATGGCTCTCACTTGTTGTAAACTCTGTTGAATTAATTGTCACATATTCATCCACCCCATCAAACTCCAAAGCCTTCCCCACCTGCCCGTCATGATAAGACAAAGCACCACTCATATTTGTCAAAGTTCCATTATTCCCATTTCCAGAATAATCAACCGTAACAGAAGTCCCCACATCATCAAATTTCCAATAACCCACTAAGGAATCTTTTTTATAATTTTCCTTAATTTCTTTGTTAGAGAGAGCCCGTTTGTACATTTTAACTTCATCAATTCCGCCAGAAAAATACCTCGGATACCTCGTTGGAGCAGTATAATCATAAGGATTTCCGAACAAAACAGGGTCATTTGTTTCCGTATTAAAATTACCATTCCACGTTACACTTCCTGGTAATTCTTCTCCGTTTACAAAAGCTTTGATCAGACCTCCTTCACGTTTCATCACAATGTTGTACCATTGATTAATTTCAAAAGAAACCGGCCAACCAAAGTATCCATTCGGAGGCGAATAATTATAATATAAACCTAAAGAGTTCTTCGTTGTTGCTATTTTTCTAATAACTCAATTCGCAGGCCATGAAATTAATTCAGCTTGAGCAATTAGAGCTGCTTCCGAGTTAACATTCATCCAAAAATTAACTGTAAAATCTCCCGTACCAAAATCAAAGTCTGAACTATTCGGAATACTTACATAATCATTAATTCCATCAAAACCTCCCGCTTGTCTGCGTTGTCCATCAGCATTCGCAGTTAAGCCTCCGTTCGCTGTACCATGATTTCATTTTCACGAACTATCCATAAAATCTCCATCCATTTTCCAATGCCCCACAAGTCCTGTTTCATCAAGCTCGATCGCTGCATCAGGGTAAAAAGCTCATTCGTCTCCATTATCTTTAATTTCAACACCAACCTGATTATTCATCTCATCGTTAGACAAACTAATCGTTGGTTGACGAGGGGTATCTGCATAAGGTGAACTTGGCGGAGTAAAGTTTCCTGTCCAACGAGCTAACCCTTTGGTCACCCTAACTTCGTCAAAATAGCCTTGAAAATCTCCTGCACCGAGCTCTCTTCCTGCTGTGCCAATTCTTAGGGGATTTGTTGTTTGAAAATTATCATAACAAGTTGTATCACTGGCAATTTGGTAACCATCAGCAAAGAAACGAAGAGTATTTCATTCTCTTGCAAGTGCAAAATGCGACCATTTGTTTAAATAATCAGCGAAATTCCCCCCTGTTACAACACAAGTACCATTGTATGATGTCCAATTTAGCTGGGAACTAAAAAGCCAATACCAATTCAAATCTGAATATGCGCCATTGTGAGTGGACATAAATCGCTTTGCACGACCATTATCATTTGCGTTGCTTGTTGGATAAGCCCAAAAATCAATCGTAAAATCATCCGAACCAAATTGCCAGTCTTGAGAATTTGGAATTGTTAAATAATCACTATCTCCGTCGAAATATATCGCTGAACTACCAAACTTGCTTTGTGATGTGGAATGTCGGACATTTCCATTCACCGTAATATCGTGTTCATTTGAAGAAGAGTCTGTGAAAGTTGTACTTCAGTTTGTTGTGTCTGATTGAATTAAAAGCTTTGTATAAACATCCGATCATGCTGCTTTTAGTTGAGAAAAATTAAGCTGTCAAAAAAATTGAAGTACCATCAGTCACACCAACGTTTTTGAAAATAATTTTTTAGTTTTTTTAGTAAACATGGTTTTTGTTTTTTTTATTTTCCACCTGATATTATGAAAATTACATTGTTTCATTTTACCAAATTAATATATGTTTTGCAATATTTTTATCTTTTTGCAAAACAGATCAAAAACTTGATTCTCAATACATTTTTCAGTAACCTGAGGGTGTTTTAAAAAATAAAAATGAAAGTAATCAAAAAAACTATTGTTTTTGCGCTTTTAATAAGTATTAGTTTCGGTTTTTCCGGTTGTCGCAAAAAGAATCAAGGCAATACCAGTACCGGCACCACGACCAACTCTGTTGAAAAAAAAGAGATTGTCATCTGGAATTTGTTTGATAATTCAGACAGCCTGAGGGGTCAAATCCAGTCTTTTGAAAGTTCACATCCCGGAGTTGATATAACTTATAAAAAGTTTGTGAATATTGAGGAATACTGGAGCACAATTCTGAATGAGCTCGCAGAGGGCGAAGGTCCTGATATCTTTGCCGTTAACAACAATTGGCTGCGCAAGCATTACAAAAAATTCTATCCTCTTCCCTTGGAAGGGATTGAAATCCCCATGAATCCTGAAATCTTCAGACAAACATTTTTTAATGTAGCCGGAGAAGATTTGATTATTGAAAATCAGGTCATGGGCATACCTCTCTCGATTGACACACTGGCCCTTTATTACAATAAAGAACTGTTTGGAGATAGCATTATCAATAGTGACGAACCGGCACGCACATGGGAAGAATTAAAGGAACAAGTCATCACTTTGACAAAAAGAGATAACAGTCCAGAAAGATTTGGTGTTTCTGCGATTTCGATGGGACGGGCAGATAACATCTTGCGTGCCAATGATATTTTGTATTTGCTGATGGTACAACATGAAACAAAATTTTACGATGATTCCGGGCTAAAAACTATTTTCGCCAATAAACAAGGTATTGCTGAAGGCACAGGCAAGGCTTATTACCCCGGAGTTGAAGCGCTGGATTTTTATACCAGTTTCGGGTTACCCAGTTATCGCAATTATACTTGGAATGAGTTTATTACAGGCAGAGCTCCGGATGAAAAAGAAATTAATCCTTTTGTCAGAGGAAAAACTGCGATGATTTTCGGTTATTCTTTTTTATATGATCAGCTCAAAGGAGCCATTCAAGGACAAATTAAAACAGGAGGAAAGCCAATTGCACTGGAAGATATCGGTATTGCTCCGGCACCGCAACTTTACAAATATGAAGAAACCGGTAAGCAAGATGCTTATGCAAATTACTTTCCTCTGGTAGTTTCCAGAAATACCGCCCATCCTACGGAAGCTTGGAACTTACTGCTCTATCTTTCTTCGGCAGAAAGCTTGCAAACCTACCATGAAAAAACAAACAAACCCACAAGTCGCAAAGATATGGGAGACGCTCAATCAATACAGCCGCTTTGGGGTGTTTTTGCCCGTCAGGCTTCATATGCGAAAAATCTCCAGCTTTTTGATAACGAAAATTTCAATGAATACTTCGCAGAAGCAATTCAAAGCGTTGTGAAAGGTAAAAAAACACCGACAGAAGCGTTGCAGCTAACTCAAAAAAGAGCAAACTGTATTTTAGACAAAACCAAATCAAACGCAAATCAGGATGTTGATTGCGATATCTTGGAGTAATTTTCCCAATTAAAAGCATTTTTTTGACAGATCTTGCTCCGTAAGCAAAACGGAAAATTTACCGAGATAAAAAATAAATTTATACAAATTCAGATATAAACTTTGAAATTCAAAACTTTAAATTTAAAACTTGCTTCACTTCCTCGTCTTTTTCTCTTTTTCACGATACTTTCGATTCCTTTTTCTGTGCGCACAATTTTCTATGATGCAGCCGGTTACGCAAGTGGAATGTTTTTTGAAAGCACAGGTATTTTTTTAAATATAACTGAAATTTTTCTTTGGTTAACTTTTGTAAGCTATTTAATTTGCCTCTTTTATGGGCAAAAAAAAATTATAAACATTTGGAACAAGCAAAATCGCAATGTGATAAATTTTTTGGCTGCGTTTCTTTGTATAAATATTCTTAGTGCTCTTTTTAGTAAAGATACTTTACTTAGCTTACTTTTCTCTTTTAAGATTATGGAAGGAGTCATCTTTGCATGGCTTATCATTCAACAAATTTTAAGTAAAAGAGAAATCATCTTAACCCTGATTTTAACCGGTCTTTTTCAAGGAAGTATTGCAATCAGACAGTTTGTTTTGCAGCAAGATTTAGGCTTACAGTTTTTGGGAGAATCTCATTTAGATGTTGAAACATTAGGCGCGGCAAAAATGAATATTGGTGAAGAAAAGCTGTTACGCGGTTACGGAACTTTTGCACATCCCAATATTTTAGGCGCTTTTCTGGTTGTACTTTTCTTTCTCTTGGATCATGTAAAACTAGATCGGTTAAAGTATTTAATCCTGATTCCTCTCTTTTTCACTTTTTCACGCAGTGCATTTTTAGCTGTTTTCATCGGTTTAATTGCTAAAGCGCTAAGCACCAAAAACAAGATGAAAAAAACAATTGGAGCTTTGATTGTGATTGGTATTTTTAGCCTATCGCTTTATTCTTTTGTGCCAGAACGTTTTGTCTTGGATCAGGCTTTTTATGCAAGGTTTGATTTTATCAAAACCAGTTTGCAAATGTTTTTGAGCAACCCTTTTGGCGTAGGAAATGCAAACTACTTACTACACATTCAGGATTTTTCAAATAATATTCTCAAGCCTTGGGAATTCCAACCGGTACATAATTTATATTTGCTTATTTTAAATGAAAACGGATTTTTAGGGTTAACTGCTTTCCTTGCTTTTTTAGCTTCAATTTTCACTTTCATCTGGAAAAAACACCGGACTTTCTTGCCTTTGTTTTTAGCTGTTTTAGTCCTTGGCTTGGCTGATCATTATTTTTGGGATATTGATAGCGGGAGGTGGATTTTTTGGATGATAATAGGACTGATTTACCTTAAAGGAAGTAAAATTAAAGATTAGGCATATTGATCAAATTATCTAAGTCGATAATTTTACTACTGACAAAAACGATTCTTTTTCCTACAATACTTTCACTAAATTATTAATAATAATTATTTAAGTGATAAGTCCTGAGTTACTGATGCCTGCGGGAAATTTTGAAAAATTAAAATACGCTTTCATGTACGGGGCAGATGCGGTTTATTGCGGTATTCCTGATTTTAGCTTGCGTATGCGGGTAAATGCTTTCAACAAAGAAACACTTAAAGAAGCTGTGGAATATACTCGCAAACTGGAAAAAACGATTTATGTGACCGTAAATACTTTTCCACACAAAGAAAGTATTGAAAAGCTCAAAGAATACCTAAAATTTCTGGATGAAATCAAACCGGATGCACTGATCATATCTGATCCGGGAGTAATAGCCTTAACCAAAGAGCTGACTTCTCTACCCATTCACCTCTCTGTCCAAGCCAACACAGTCAACGCACATAGTGCAAAATTTTGGTATGAACAAGGGATTGAACGCATTGTAATTGCAAGAGAATTAAGGTTAGAGGAAATTCAAGAAATCCACAAAAGTATCCCCGATTTAGAATTAGAAGCATTCATTCATGGAGCAATGTGTATGAGTTATTCGGGTAGATGTTTACTCTCTAACTTCATGACTTATAGAGATTCAAATCAGGGCGATTGCGCCCAAAGTTGCCGCTGGAAATACAAGGTCTATCAAGCCAAAAAAACAAAAACAGACATTCTCAAAGAAGAAGTCTCTGAAGGAAATTTTACTTTAGAAGAAAGTCTGCGTCCCGATGAATACTATCCGATTGAAGAAGATGAAAAAGGCACGCATATCATGAGTTCACGTGACTTATGCTTAATTGAGTATCTGGAAGATTTGTACAAAGCGGGTGTTGTTTCATTCAAGGTAGAAGGTCGTTCGAAAACAATTTATTATGTAGCAACGATTGCGCGTGCTTATCGTAAGGCGATTGATGATTTTATGGCAGGGAAAAATTTTGACCAAAATCTAATAACAGAATTACATTCTTCCGCTAACCGAGGTTTTTTTACAGGTTTTTTACTGGGTAATCCTGACGAAGAGTCTCAGCAATACGAAGCAAACAAAGCCGAGCAAAATCATGCTTTCGCCGGCATTGTTGAGCAATATGATTCGGCTAAAAAACAAATCGAGCTAACTGTGCGGAATCGACTGGACTTGGGTGATGAGTTAGAATTTATTTTTCCAAATCCCGAGAAAGATTTTACAATGCAGCTAAAAAAGATTTATAATCACGAAGGAGAGGAAATCAAATCAGCCCACGGCGGTCAAGAAAAGAACATTTTTATACCTGTGAATACAGAAGTTGAAAAAAAAGTCTTGGTAAGAAAAAAAATCAAGTAAATATTATCATTTAATTCTAAAATTATGGGCTTTTTATTTGGATTGCTACCGCTTTTTATCCTCATATTGCTGATTTACTATGGTTTTAGTAAGTACAAACTACATTTCAATCAAGAAGTTGTGATTCCCAAAAAAATCGTTGCCTTGCTTTTGCTGATAATTTTAGGATTCAATCTTTTTCTTTTTGAAGCAAATCCCGGAATTGGCTGGAGCTTGTTTTTTACAATGCTCTTTGTTTTTTTCCTGACAATGTTTCCGCAGGAAAAAAGAAATTTCTTTGTCTACCTTCTCACATCCACAGGTATAATCTCAGGTATAGCGCTCGCAGGAAGGGCAAATGATTTTATGGTGGAGACAAATCTTTCAATCCTGTTTTTTAGTATAATTTTCCTTTTAATACTCTATAGTGTTGAAGATGCTGCAAAACATATTTTTGCTTTTATTCGAGGAGGTTGGGCCTTGTTTTTTGGATTTTTTAGACAAATTGGAAACCTGTTTTCTTTTGCACAAAAAAACAGCGATAAAAACAGGCTTAATATCCTGAGAGTTTTAAAAACAAGTGCAATTACTGTTTTAGTTATTGTTATTTTTGTTTCACTGCTTAGCAAAGCTGACCCTGTCTTTGCTCAAATTATCGAAGATTTTTTTGGCAATATTGAGAAAAGATTCATCTTTTCTTTGGTTCTCATCGCTTTAGCCACTTTAGGTTGCACTATCTCGATCAACGCCCAAAAACCAATTAATACAAAGCTCTCATTCCTAAATTATTATGATTTCATTATTCCGCTCTCTGTTCTAACAACTCTGCTTGCGGTCTTCTTAGCAATTCAGTTCACTTATTTGTTTGGAGGACAAGCTGACTTATCAGCATTTGACCTAACATTCTCAGAATACGTACGCAAAGGCTTCATCGAGCTTCTTATTGCTACATTTTTTGGAATTCTGATTTCTGTCATTATTTTACTCAAACAAGATCATCTCAAGGCAAAAGAAAATAAAATTTTAAAACTTGTTCACTTTGTTTTACTGTTAGAGTTATTTTTGATGCTTGTTTCAGCATTTAAGAGAGACATCATCTACATCGACTCTTATGGACTTACACGCATCCGGATTATCGGTGGAATGTTCTTGGTTTGGCTAGCTGCTTTATTTGTCATTATCATTGCGGCAAACTTTACAAAAAAAATAAGTAAGCAAACAATTCTAATTAGTTCTGTTAGTTTAGGTTTTGTTTTGTTTGTAATTTTAAATACAGTTAATCTCGATCAATTAATTGTAGACTACAACGCAAAACATTTCCCTGAGAAACAAGATATTTTTTACAATAGTTTACTTTCAGCAGATGCAGTCAAAGGCTGGGAAGAAGGAATTGTAACCTCGCAAAAAATTTATAATCAATTTGCTGAAAAACCAACATTAACCGAAGATGAAAAGAAAATTTTCGCAGGAGCTTTGCTTGCTGTTAAAGCAATCACCGAAAAACGAGACAATCTTTTGAACCATTATGGGACAATTGAAGAAATGAAGGACAACGACTACGCCGACCTTCCTCGAGGTTTTCCTGATAAAATCAGATATAATCGCAAATGGCAAGCACTCAATTTTGGAGAAAAACACGCTTTTGAATATATGAAAAAAAACAGCAGTGTTTTTGAAGGAACGTTAGCTTGTCTGAACAAAAATATTGATTTGTACCAAATCAAAAACTCAATCAATCTCAATGATCAAACCAATGAGAGGCTGCATGAATATGAATATCCTCTCATACAACGTTTTTATTATTACAAAGAATTGCATTCAATCAAGCGCTCAATTTTTGCATATTTTCTGGAGACTTACTATGGAGATGAGAGAGACGGAAAATACTATCGAGACTTTGATTTTGATTATGCTGAAGACTTGAAACCGATTTTGGATGAACTAAAAACAAAGCTAAGTATAAATCCAACGGACTTAAATGATTATCAAAAACGTGATGCTTATTATAAGGAGTTTGAGGAACACTTGATTAAATTAGTTCGGGTTGAAAAATGTGAATAAAAAAAACCTATCTCGTTTATATAAATTTGCCCAAGAAAAAATAATATCAAACCAGAATTCTATTAATACTCATAACTTATGATATCAGAGTAATTTAGAAGGAATTCTTCGATGTTTTTAATTCTTAAAAAAGTATCTATCTAAATCTTGCATAACTATTTCTACAATCTCTTGGTCATATTTGTTTGCATCACTCAAAAGACTCTTCAATTCTTCTATTCCAGCCCCCCTGTCTGTAACAAATTCAGGATTCATAGAAAAAGAATCAATCGTATCTACTACCTTTATCATCAAAGCTATTTTTAAAATTTCATTACCTTTAAGTCTTTTATAACCAGTGCCATCAAGTTTCTCATGTGAATGCCCTACATTTTTTGCAATTTTGGTCAATCCTAATTTTTCCAAGATTTCTTGACCTCTTTGCAAATGCCCAACTCGATCGTCGCATAACCAAGGATTTTTTAATCTCGTTATTGCACCTTTCTCTTGCCCTTTACGCTTATGGCTATTAAAGATCACCCTATTGGGTGTTTCTTTCTTTCCGATATCGTGAAGTAAAGCAACAAGAACAGCTGTGTGTACATCTTCCCCAATTCTTTTTGCCAAATCAGGGATATGTATTGTCGTGCGTAAGGAATGTTCAAGTGTCGGACTGTAGTTTGCATTTTTATACTTAACTTCTTTAAAAAAAACTTCTTCAAGCAAAATTCGCAACTTCTTGATTGTCTTGAAAACAAGCTCATCACCAGCAGGAAGACTTAATTCTTTAGTAATAATCATTTCTGTTCCTTCACTTCCTAATATTCTGTCAACACTCTGGGAAGGAAATTTATCTGCGAGTTCACCCATTTTTAACTTAATTGTTTTAAAAAAAAGAGGAAAATAGTGTAACACTGACTCCTCACTACCACAATCAAAAATTATTTGTCACTTTCTCAAAATTTATCAAAAAAAAATTTTTTGTTTTTTTGCTGTACATTGGTCTTATAATCAGCAAACCTTAAAATAAATACCATCCTAGGAGTTCAGATTAACTAACTCATCTTCCGGTTCCGGCACAAAAATTTTTATCTTTCCATTTTTATAAAAATAATCTTTATCTTTACCATCATATTCGTGTGATGTATTTACACACTCAAAAGTCTCCGGATCGGCACCTTCTACCGTTACAACGGTTGGTCCCTTCTTCGGAACCGGCTGCACTGACCAATAAACATAGTTTTTATCTTTGTAGTAACAAATTCCGCCATGCCTATTTCGTATTGTTTGAAATGTTTTTGAGTCAGCTTCTTCTATAATTCTACCGTGATAATAAGCATTTTCCTTATCCCTATAAACAGATGATCGTTCTCCCAATTTGCTAAAAGTTTTTACATCAGCTTCTTTCAAGGTTTTCCCGCAAAAATAAATATGATTTTTGTCTCGGACATAACCATCTCCATCAATTTCTTCAAAGGTCTCCAAATCTGCGTCCGGTATTTTTACAGCTATCCCTTTGTCGGATAAGTAATAAACCGAATTACCTTCAATGACATATTTTAAATAAAGTAACATTCCCTTTGGGAGAACTAGATTGTCTGTACTCTCCATTGCATATCTACCTAGGGTCGCATTACCTCCAAAAGGTCCTGATGACATATATAGAGCATTTTCATCTTTAAAAAAGTAAAAATCATTATCATTAATATCCTCAGGAGTTTTATCATTCGGATCAAGAATCCCTTGAAAAGTTTTTGGGTCAGCTTTTTCGACTATATTTCCATTCCAATAAATATTCTTCCCATCTTCTTCATAAAGACCTTCCGGATAAAATACCTCTTCAATTATTTCGGTATTTTGAATCTCAGATTCTTCGTCAGTTTGAACTTCATTTGCACAAGCAAACAGGAAAAATACTAAAAAAATAATCATCAAATATGATCGTTGTCTTTGCATAAGTTAAAAGAAAGTTAGTTGGAAAATCTTATTTTTTATCTTTTTAAGATCCATGCAGTGAGTCCAATTTTTCACCAATAATGCTTTTTGGCAATTTATAATTTTTAATTTGCACATTCTACCTTCTCCCCACCACAACCGAAAGATATTCATCCTTTTCCAAAAATTTACCAAAAGAAACACGCTTGGTGCTATCGACAAAAACAGACTGAGGAAATTGTCCTAAAATTTCTCCGTCTCCCTGTAAAGCAAACGTTTTTTCAAAATAATTTTCTTCTTGACCCGGTTGGTTTTGAATAATCATTTTATAATTATCAGCGTAATTTAAATCAAGCTGATGGGGAAGTCTGTAACTTAAGTTTATTTTTGCCTCACGTTCGGTGTAAATCACTGATTGCTCAAAAGCAAAAACTGTTTTACCTAAGTCTTCGTAAACCAAAACCTCATCTGCCACAATAGATCCGGTCGCGGAAAGCAACTCGCTGCCTAAAGGTACATAAATACGAACCAGCGTTTTATTACCTCCAAAGCCTAAAATATCTTTCAGTTCCTGCCTTTCAAGTTTCCCCGAGCCAAACTTTTGGTACAAATCATCAAAAATTTCGTCTTCCCTCTGAAACCAAGTATGTTTACGGGTAAGAGTTAAGTCATTCACTAGATTTCCTTCATTATCAACATTTGTATTATGTTTAATCTTTTGATCAATAAAGCCGTCACTTTTATTTCCACCGACAGAAGTATTGATAATTTGCAAATAGTCAAAAGTTTGATCAAGCGAAGCAATTTTACCATCAAGATTAAATTTATCGATCAACATTGAAGTTGCCGTATCATTTGAATAAGCCATGATATCTCTACGCTGAATTGACTCTTGGACAACTTCCAAAATAGCCGGGATATTTTGAGGTTGTAAAAGTTGTTTCTTAAAAACAGGGGCAAAGTCCATCAAGAACTGTTTTGGTGAATTGGTTTGTGAAAGCTTAGACTCAATTAAGTGTGAAAAAATCCATGTGAAATTTTCTGCATTAATGGAAATGTCCATTTCGGGCATTTTGATTTCACCAATTTTTTTCAATAAATTTTCAACCACCCGCTGGTTAATTGCAATCACCGTATCAACGGTAGGACCTTTTTCTTGTTCTAAAAACCACATTACCTGCCTCGCACTGGTAGGAAAATCCGGTGAATAATTTGCATCACGCATCCTCCAGTCTTCTGTAATTTTGTGTAAACCTTTTGGCGGATCCACTTTTTCATGAAATTGTCCATCAGCCTCATAGACATCTTTTAATTCAAATTTAGTGATCTTTCCATCATTAATGTCCATTAAAATATAACTGCCAATAAATCCTCCGGTTGCCCGGATTTCATGATTATTTTGCAACAAAATCATATAACTTTTCGGATAGCGATCTCCGAGCAAATCTAAAACATAAGGAATATAGTTTTGCACAAGGTTAATGATTTCTGTTGCTTGACTGAGCTTTAGTTCAATCTCCAGAAAATTATCTTGGAAATTCCGAGGTAGGTATTGAAACTCAATTTCTTCTAAGATTGATAAAGCACTTTCCATTTCTACCATTGCCAAATTTAGATAACCACTATCTTCTTTGATCTTATCTGTAATTTTAAAATCAGGACGATCAGATTGAGATAGATCACTATTCTGCTGAATGAATTGAGTTTGTAATTGCTGGGCACCGTAGATTGTTTTTGCTAAATATTCCCCTGCTTTGGAAAGGTGTTTGCCTGCCCTCAAAAGCAATGTCATACTTTGTAGTGGAGAATTCACTTTCGAATTTGCTTGAATATACAAACTGTCTCCCAAACTTTTTTCGAGCTCTTCAAGTAGCTGTGTCGTACTATAAAACTCATTAAACATGCTGATAAAATCCTTATTTTTAGCAGCATCTGTTGCTTTTTTAATATTCTCATAAGCACCAAAAGCCTTAACTTCAATGTCTTTTTTTAAAGTTAATCCAGCAGTGTAAGCACCGACTATATTTAAGAGAATAATTACGGTTAGACCAACTACACCAAAACGAAAAATTTCTTGCTTAATAAAATTTTTTTGCGGAGAAATTTGAAACAAACGATAAAAAGAATTTATCTTAAAGCCTTCGTTTGCATTATAAATATCGACCATCTTCGTTTTTGGAAGATGAGGAGGAATAACTTTTAAAAAAAGTTCGTTTTCTTTCTCAACAAGCTCCTTTTCCGTTGTTTTTTTTAGCTTGGTCTTTTTTTGAGGAACCACACATAGTTTTTGACGCTCTTCTCGAAAACCAATCGGCTTTGTCCGAAAATTAAGCTTAGAACTTCTTTTTGCCAGAATGTCAGCTAAAAATTTCAAGTGTTTACAGACAATTATACAAATTGGATTGTATACTTTATAAAGCTAAAAATCTACTTTTATTTAAGATATAAATTTGTCGTTACTGCGAAGGCAGAAATCTCTGTTGCGGAATGTTAATTCTAACCAACTTGGGTATTTAATTTTCTTGAATTAAAAGAAGTCAACAGATCCCGGAGATTGCAGCTTTAATATTTTCTACTAATATTGATACAATTCCTAGATAAAATCAGGCACAAGCAAAGAGTAGGGGCTGCTATTTGCTTATAATCATCTTTCCGCAAAAAACAACTCCTGCTAAACTAAATTTAAGAAATTAATCTTCAAAAAATGCAATACACCCACCTTTCCACCACAAACATCAAAGTCAGCAAAGCCTGCCTGGGGACCATGAGCTTTGGTGCACATGTTGATGAAGAAACATCTATCAAAGTCATGGATAAAGCCCTTGATTTGGGGATTAACTTTTTTGATACCGCAGAACTTTACTCTATCCCCTCCTCCAAAGAAACTCATGGACTAACCGAAGAAATCATCGGACGCTGGATGAAACAAAGGAATAACAGAGATAAAATTGTACTAGCGAGTAAAGTCGTTGGTCCGAATCGCGGTTTTGCCGATTATATTCGTGAAGGAGAAACACATTTTGATGAGAAAAATATTCGAGAAGCGATTGAAGCAAGTCTCAAAAGACTCCAAACCGATTACCTTGATCTGTATCAATTACACTGGCCGGATCGTAATGTGAACAAATTCGGAGAAAGAGAATTTAAATTTGATAAAGATGAGAAAGCAACACCGATTGAAGAAACTTTAGAAGTTTTACAGAAACTGAAAAAAGAAGGAAAAGTCCGTACATTCGGACTATCCAATGAAACACCTTGGGGAACTATGGAATTTTTACGCCTAGCAAAAGAAAAAAACTTACCACGCATGGTCAGCATTCAAAATAATTACAGTTTACTCACACGCACTTTTGAAACAAGCCTGACAGAAATCAGCCATCGTGAAGACATCGGATTGCTCGCCTATTCTCCTCTGGGATACGGAGTATTAGGAGGACGCTATTTGGACGGAAACAAACCGAAAGGCGGACGCTTCACCAAATATTCTAACTTTGCAGGACGCTATAGAACTCCTTTTGTTGAAAATATTATCAAAAAATACAAAACTTTGGCGGAAGAAAACGATTTAACTTTGCCTCAAATGGCTCTGGCTTTTGTTTACAAACAAGACTTCCTGACCAGTAATATAATCGGCCCTTCAAACGTTAAACAACTCATTGAAGATGTAGGAGCCATGAAGATACAACTAACCAAAAACGTACTCAAAGGCATTCAAAAAATCCACGAAGAATGCCCTAGTCCGTGTGCGTAAGTTAAGAAACGGACACATTAGCTAGGTCTAGTCTTTTCGACTTGACTTAACACTTCCCCGAGCTGCGGCTGGTTCCATTTTTTTGGACTTGAACCTTTAAACTAAAAATAATTCATAAACAACTTAATCGTGAACATCGCCGAATACCTCGCAAACATCGGAGAAAAAAAGTATAGAATCACCCAAATCGAAAAAGCTTTGTACAAAGAATTTGTTCATAATTTTGATGAGATAACAACTCTTCCCAAAGATTTACGCGAAAAATTAAAACAAGAATTTCCTTTTTCCTCTTTAAAAATAAAGCTGGAAAAAGCTTCGAAAAATAAACAAACCGAAAAAGTAATTTTTGAAACTAAAGATGATTATCAGGTTGAATCAGTTTTAATGCGTCATTTGACCGGGAGAATTACACTTTGCGTCTCATGTCAGGTGGGTTGTCCGAATAAATGCTTATTTTGCGCAACCGGAAAACTGGGACTCACCAGAGATTTAAAAACCGAGGAAATCATTGACCAATATTTGTATTTTGCTAGAAAACTGAAGAAAGAAGGTAAACGCATCAACAACATTGTCTTTATGGGAATGGGAGAACCTTTTCTCAATTACGAGAATGTCTTACACGCTGTGGAAATTTTAAATAACCCGCATAAAATCGGACTTGGATTCAGGCATATTACCATTTCAACCTGCGGAATCATTCCGGGAATTCGTAAATTTATGGCAGAAGGTATTCAAGTCAATCTGGCTATCTCACTCCATGCTCCAAATGACAAACTCCGCACTGAATTAATGCCAATCAACAAAGCCTACCCGCTTATTGAATTAATGGAAACGCTTGATAAATACATCAAAAAAACAAGTCGTCGTATTTTCTACGAATACATTATGCTCAAGGGAAAAAATGATTCAGCAAAAGAAGCTCAAGAACTGGGAAAACTCCTGCAAGGCAAACTCGCCCACGTCAATTTAATCCCCTACAACCCGATTGACACAGACGACCCACTGCAGCAAAGCGAAGAAGCTGAAATCAGAAAATTCCAGAAAGTGTTACAAAAATACGGTGTGCCAAGCACCGTGCGTGCCAGTTTGGGAGATGATATTGATGCGGCTTGTGGGCAATTAATTGCAAAAAAATAGTTTTTTTTGTCATTCCCGTGAAAACGGGAATCTATCCTTGGTTTAATCATAAAAAAATGTTAATTTCCGTTTAAGCATAAAGAGATCCCCGGATCAAGTCCGAGGATGACATTATATACTAACAGCTAAAGGCTAGCGGCTTTTTTGTGAATAAACACATCCGCAATAATCCTGCCTATAAAAACCAAATTCCTCAGAAAACTCACAACTTTTTTTATAACCATCCTGCTTTTTAAAATTTGAATCCCAGTATTCAACTCCAAATTTTTCACAAACTTCTCGTCCAATCCCATTAATTACTTCCGCTTTTTTATGCGGTGAAATGGTTAAAGTGGTTGTAACTAATTCGACTCCATTTTCCTTGGCATACTTAGCCGCTTTTTTAAGGCGCATTTCATAACATTTCAAACACCTCTCTCCTCCTTCAGGTTCATTTTCCAGCCCACGCATCATCTCCATCCAATTCTCAACATCATAGTCCGCCACAACTAATTCAAAACCTTTCAACTCCGACCATTTTTTAATTTCCTCAACTCTTTTCTCATACTCTGACTTAGGATGAATATTCGGGTTATAGAAAAAAAGTGCTGGCTGAAATTCTTTCTCCACCAGATCAAGTGACGAGAATGTCGTGCAGGGAGCGCAGCAGGAGTGTAGGAGAATTTTTGTCATAACTAACAATTATTGTCATTCCAGAATTTTCCGTGCAGGGTCTCCGTATCCCGCTCAACTAAATTTATTAAAGTGCGGGAGAAGGAAAAATATCTGGAATCTATCGAAGAAATAATTTGTCACAAACCTCAAGAAGCTAATTTGGTATAGTGAAGTTTTAGGGTATTAGATCCCGGATATTATGGCTTTTATATTTTTTTATTAAAGCGGACATAATTCCGGGATGACAGGTAGTGGATGAAATTCCGAACCTGACAGAAGAGAGAATGACATATCATTATTATTCGTTTTGCATTTTCTTGAAAAAATCAATCTCATCCCGAATCTGCGCCGCTTTTTCAAATTCCAGATTCATGGACGCCAGTTCCATATCAGCCTCAAGTTCGGTGATCAGGCGACCGATTTCTTCTTTTTTAACCTTCTTCGCATCATGTTTCTTACTTTTGGCATGTGGAGCCATTTGCGCTAAATCTTTAATTTTCTTCTTAATCGTTTTAGGAGTAATTCCGTGTTTTTTGTTGAATGCAATCTGAATATCTCGACGGCGATTAGTTTCATCTATTGCTTCCTGCATCGCCTCCGTCATCACATCTCCGTACATGATCACTGTACCATTCGCATTACGCGCCGTACGTCCGATTGTTTGTAGAAGGGCATCGCGCGAACGCAAGAATCCGCGTTTGTCCGCATCTAAAATCGCAACTAAGGAAACTTCCGGTAAATCAAGTCCTTCACGCAAAAGGTTAATCCCCACCACAACATCTATCTCTCCTGTACGTAAAGAACGTAAAATTTCAATTCGATCCAGCGTTTCAATTTCCGAATGTAAGTAAGCAACTTTAATATCCGCTTCTTTCAGGAAATCGGTTAAATCTTCGGAAGATTTTTTGGTCAAAGTTGTCACTAAAACTCTCTCTCCTTTTTTTATTCTTTGATGAATTTGGTTTAACAAGTCATCAATCTGATGTTTGGTAGGCTTAACTTCAACTGTTGGATCAATAAGACCAGTCGGACGGATAATCTGCTCGGTGATTTTTTCTTTCTTCACTTTTGCGTTTTCATATTTCCCCGGAGTCGCGGAGATGTGTACCACTTGATTAATATGTCCCTCGAATTCTTCGAATTTAAGCGGACGATTATCCAGTGCCGACGGCATACGGAAGCCATAATTAATCAAACTTTCCTTGCGCGAAAGATTTCCATTATACATCGCTCCGATTTGTGGAACTGTCATGTGAGACTCGTCGATAAACATGAGGAAGTCATCCGGGAAATAATCAAGCAAAGTTGCCGGTTGCTCTCCCGGTTCACGTAAATTCAAATAACGTACATAATTTTCAATACCATTACAATATCCTGTTTCAAGAAGCATTTCGATATCATACTCTGTTTTGGTTTTTAGTCTTTCTGCTTCTAGGTTTTTGTTAATTGAACGCAGGTAATCATACTGGGTTTTCAAATCTTTTTTAATCATTTCAGCCGATTGTTCAATTTTTTCACGTGTCGTTACGTTATGTTTGGCCGGGAAAATTTTTACTTCTTTTAAGTCTTGTAAAACTTCTCCGGTAAAAGAGTCCACTTCCTGTAAATTTTCAATTTCATCCCCCCAAAACTCCACACGAATAACATAATCGCTTGATGGCGGAAAAATTTCGACAGTATCACCAAGCACATGGAACATACTTTGTTTAAATTCCATGTGTGAGCGCCTGTATTGTAAATCCGTGAGGTGTCGTAAAAGTTTGTCGCGTTTGCGTTCTTCTCCGACTTTCAAATCAATTGAAAGTCCATCATAATCAGTCACATTGCCAAGTCCATAAATTGCACTTACCGAGGCAACAATAAGTACATCTTTTCTGGTTAAAAGATTTTGTGTTGCCTGATGCCGGAATTTATCGATTTCCTCGTTAATGGTTGCTTCTTTTTCAATATAAGTATCAGTCTTGGCAATATAAGCTTCAGGCTGGTAGTAGTCATAATATGAGACAAAATACGAAATAGCATTATCAGGAAAAAACTCCTGGAACTCGGTACAAAGCTGAGCGGTGAGAGTTTTGTTATGCGCCATTACCAAGGTAGGTTTTTGGACTTCTTGCACAATATTAGCCATGGTAAAAGTTTTCCCCGTTCCGGTTGCTCCAAGTAAAATTTGCTGCTTTTCTCCTGCATTTAAATTCCCCACAATTGATTTAATTGCTTCGGGTTGGTCTCCTGATGGTTTAAAGGGAGAGTGTAGTTTGAATTTTTTAGACATATTGAAATTAAGACGTGAAAGAAGGTTATCAAATCACACGCCTTGAGGCAATCAGAAATAAAAAACAGCTCTCTTTCGAAAGGATAAAAATTTTTATCAGATTATTTTTTCTTAATCAAAAGCTAATTTTCCTTTAAATATAAATACAATCCTTATAAAAATTTTGGATAAAAACACATTTTTTCCATCAGACACAATCATCTGCTCGGATAAAATCTACATGATCTCCTATGGAGAAAAAGAGGTCTCTGCTACTGAAATCTACAACCAATCCCTCGCCCAAACCCAACAAGTAATCTTTGAAGAAATTTGGAAGAAGAACTAACGCAACATTAAATCAACCCTCTTCGTCGCAAAAAGTTTAATTACCAGCAAAACAATCAAAGCAATCAAACTGGTTTTAACTGCCATGATTTCTGACTTCACAAAAGCAAAAATCACCCAAAGCAGACCAACCGTAAGGATTCTGCCAATCCACAAAACAAAGTCACGATACAAAAGCTCTGCATAAAAACAGCTCTTTTCAGATTTTTTCAAATACTCCACCGAAGCTAGATGAATCGTATGCAAAGAAACATCCCAAATCGGCTTAAAAACAAGACGAATCAAGGAATAAGCAATATAAACATAAGCACTCAAATCAAAGAAAAATAGCAAACTAAACGCAAAGAACAACCCCGCAAATCCATAAAATAAATGTGTCGAGCGGTTTTCCGCATGCCTCGAATGGGACAAAAAAACTGTCACTAAAATGGCAAACACTCCAATCAGAGTTTCAAACAAACCAATGTTTACCACTGTCTTTAGAGAATTCAAAGCAATGAAAGGAATCAAAATTGACAACATCACCCACTCCACAGAATCAAAAAGATACATCGTTTCAACCACCTTCTTTTTTCCATTAAAAAACAGTTTCTTAAACTGATAAAACTCCACTCTTTGAGGCAGAAAATCAGATAACCTTAAGATAAAAGGCAGCGCGATTAAAAACAAACAAGGCAACACCCAAAAGAGAATTTGAAAAGCATCAAGTCCAAAAACTTCTTTGGACAAAACAAAAGAAAACGTCGCAAACAAAGGCGCAATAATTGCATTTAGCTGAGAACCGACCGTACGCATGGAAGAGTAGAAATCACGCGTACGATTCTGCGTATAAACCATTTCAAAAGAATGAAAACCAACCCAAAACATCCCCAGCCCCAATCCATTTAGAAAAGCAAATAAAATAAAAAAATGAGTTTGAGGAAAATTAAGCACAAAGAAAGAAAGAAAAAAGACCACAAAAGCAATCAGGAAATGATATTTCATTAAAATTTGTAACCTAGAAACGTAGTACCCAACAATCACAAAACCAAACATACAACCTGTATAAAAAATCGAGTTATACAGGATTAAAAAAGGAAAAGACTGTGTCTTGATAAAGACAAAAACATTTAGAAAAATATTCAGAATCTCATGTCCGAAATTATAAACCCAAAACGCAAACATAATATTACGCGTATTAGCATCGAGTTCCTTGATTTTTTCAAAAGTTTTGAGGAGCATTTTTGTTACAAATTATAATAACGATCTAATTCCCATTTTCGAGGATTATTCAGAATATATTCCTGAATTTGTTTCAGAGATTTTGTGTTACGGATTATATGGTCATAAAAACGAGATTGCCAAGCGAAATTGGGATTGCCTGAAAATTTTACTTTTTTAGTTACTGCTCCTTTGAAACCACGGATAATCGAAGATAAATTATTTTTTTGCGGACCAAATTTATTGCAATAATTCTCCTACATCGTCTGTAGAGACGCATTGCAATGCGTCTCTACAGCGTTGCTACTATTATCCTCAATAACAATAATCGCATGAAAATGATTGGGCATAATACACCATTGATCTAACTTCACATTTTTTCTTATTTCTTCAGTTTTTAGCCATTCCTCAGCAACAATTTTCCCAAAACCATTTAATTGCATAACTCCATTTTCAATTTTTCCAAAAAAATTATGCATCCCTTTTGTACAAATTGTCACAAAATAATAACCTGCATGACTATAATCCCAACTGGGATGACACATTGATTTTATTCTGTATTTGTTTTTAAATAGTTTAGGCATTATTGGTAATTTTAATATAATGTAGAGACGCATTGCAATGCGTCTCTACCACAATAATAATTGTATCACATTTCCTAAATGAACCTCTCCATCCTCGGCTCCACCGGCTCCATCGGAACCCAAACTCTCGACATCGTGAGAGGTTTTCCTGAAAAATTTAAAGTAGTTGGATTAACAACAAACAGACAAATTAACTTGTTGAAGAAACAAATCGTAGAATTTGAACCCGAAGCCGTCGCTGTAATGAATGAAGCAAAAGCTGCAGAACTAAAAAAAGAAAATCTAAGCTGCAAAGTCTACTCCGGTCTGGATGGATTAATCAAAATCGCCAGCCTGGAAAAAGCCGAGACTGTGGTCTCCGCAGTTGTGGGAGAAATTGGAATCAAGCCAACTCTGGCAGCAATCGAACATCAAAAAACAATTGCGCTGGCGAATAAAGAAACTCTTGTCGCTGCAGGAGAAAAAGTGATGAAGTTAGCCAAAGAAAAGAATGTGGAAATCAGACCGGTTGACTCAGAACATTCGGCAATTTGGCAATGCCTACGAAGCGGTAAAAGAAGTGAAATAAAAAAAGTTTGCCTAACTGCTTCGGGTGGTCCTTTTTGGGATAAAGCAAAATGGCCATTGGAGAAATTAAAAAACGTAGCCAAAAAAGACGTACTCAATCATCCTAACTGGGACATGGGAGCCAAGATTACCGTGGATAGCGCAACGATGATGAATAAGGGACTTGAATTCATAGAAGCCATGCATCTTTTTGATTTATCTTCTGAAGAAATTGAAATCGTTGTCCATCCGCAGAGTCTTGTTCATTCTGCCGTGGAGTTTGTCGATGGAAGCATTATCGCTCAAGTGAGCAAGCCGGACATGCGGCATGCTATTTTGTATGCCTTAACTTATCCTGAAAGGCAAGCTAATGATTTTGCCCCATTAAACCTCTTTAACCAAACTCTGGAGTTTGTTAAACCTGATTTGGAAAGATACCCTTGCTTGAAGTTAGCCCTGGAATGTGCTAAAAAAGGAGGAGAGTTTCCTGCAAAATTGAATAGATTAAATGAAGAAGCTGTCGCAAAATTTTTAAATGACGAGATTACGTTTTTGGAGATTAGTGAGTATATTCAAAACAAACTAGTTTTTTAAAAGTTCATTGTCTTACTTTCTCCCCTTCAAGTGTCATAAATAATTGACATCTTTTTTAAAAACTCCTAAACTATGTCTCCTAAATTTTACACTTACAAATATGAACACAAATACTGTAGAAAACAGAATAAGGATTTTTCATGAGGATACAGAAAACAAAGAAGTGTTTGGTCGTTGCCAAAGAGCAGACGAAGAAAAAGAATTTATTCTCAAAAAAACAGCTGATGATAGGTTTGAGCTTGAATGTGGAACTGGTTTAGTTGAAGGCAATGGATGTGGATTGTTAGATAAAAAAGGTAAACGCCTCCCTTGTGCATTAACCTATGCAGCAACAAGGGTAGAAATATGTAAATGCCTTGGCATGACAGAAGATCAATATAATACAGCCCTAGCTAACCTAGCACACAAAGGAGCTTTTGATATTTCAAACTACAGACCTGGTTTTTCCCAAATAGGCCTTCAATCACCAGAAAGAAACACAAACGATATCGAAGGACATAGATTTACATGTCGTAATGGTGTGGAAGCTATAATCAGTCTCACTGGTGGTAGAACAGGAAAAGCTCATAGAATTTGCCCTAAAAATCAGATTAATACTTTTGGAAATTTATGTGATCAAGATGCCATAACATGTGAAATGTTTAGAATGGATACAAAGCAAATGGAAACAGCCGCAAACGAATTGGGAGTTACAGTAGAAGAATTAAAAATTGCTTTTAAGTCATCTCTTTTTTAGCTTAGGTTTGTGATCACAAATTACTTGAGAAAGAATATTCTTACAAAAATTGTAAGCTTTTTGTCTGTTTTATTTTTTATTTAAGACTGATAAAATTATAGTAACAATAAAAAAAATTTGATTATGTCAAAAGTCTACTGCATCATCGTCGCCGGAGGATCAAGCTATCGTTTTGGTAAAGAGGATAAACTCATGTCCGACTTAGCAGGCAAACCGGTAATTTGGCACACAATTAATTCTTTTCAAATTCACAAAGCAATAGATGAAATCATCATTGTTGCCTCAAAAGAAAACAAAACAAAAATCACACAAATCGCAGATAATTTTCCAAAAGTCAAAAAAATCTTAACAGGTGGAAAAACCAGACAAGAAAGCAGTTACATCGGACTTAAATCTTTGCAAGCGGACGAGAAAGATGTAGTGCTTGTGCATAACGGAGCAAATCCTCTGACAACAAAAAAAGGCATTGACTGTATTATCAAAGCTACTCGAACATACGGATCAGCAGCAATAGGGCGACCTCTAAGCAGCACTCTTAAAAAAGTGGATGCAGAAGGATTAGTCGTGAAAACAGTCGAAAGAAAAGGACTCTGGACATCGGAAACTCCGCAAGGAATGAAGTATTCTCTTGCAATGCAAGCTTATACAAAGGCTGAAAAGGAAAATTTTGAAGCAACCGATGATGTTCAAATAGTTGAACATTTTGGTCATAAAGTTCGGATTTTTGAATGTTCCCCACAGAACATGAAAATCACAAATCCCGAAGATTTGCATTTAGCCAATCTAATCCTGCAAAAATCAGGGAAATCTTATGTGGGACTGGGGCAAGATTCTCATCGCTTTTTTAACGAAGAAAAACCGCTGATTTTAGGAAATTATCAAGTGAGTGAAACCGGAGGATTAGAAGGAAACTCAGATGGTGACGTGATTATTCATGCTTTGTGTAATGCGTTATCTTCAGCAATTGGAGGTCATTCCCTCTCGAACTGGTCGGATAAAATGTGCAAGGAAGGAACTACAGACAGCAAATTTTACCTCAAGAAAATTCATGAAAAAGTTGTCTTAGAAAAATATAAAATCAATAACATCAGCTTGGCTCTGGAAGCAGCCAAACCTAAACTGGAGAAACATTTGCCGGAAATTCAAAAAAAACTCGCAACACTACTCAATCTTGAAACAAGACAAATCGGTATTACAGTGACCAGTGGAGAAAGTTTGAGTGATTTTGGTAAGGGATTGGGGATTCAGTGTTTTTGTTTTTTGAGTTTGATAAAGCAGTCATAAACTTAATACGTAGAGATACCCAATAACATTGCTATATTGAAAACTGCATTATTAAAGTAAAAATGAAAAAAAATGAATTATTACAATTTTTGGCTGACAAAATTGTTGAAATAAAAAAAGACACTCCGATATTGGTCGGAATTAATGGAATAGATGCAGCTGGTAAAACAACACTGGCAAACGAGCTCGCAAATTATCTTACAAGTTTAAAACACGATGTTATCCGTTCTTCAACAGACAATTTTCTTAATCAGAAAAAAGTAAGGTACAAAAAGGGCAAAGATTCACCTGAGGGATGTTATCACGATACGTTTAATTATGACTTAATGTGCAAAGTCTTACTTGAACCCTTAGCTTCAGGGAAGCTTAATTACAAAGTAATGGCATTTGATTATTTAACAGACAAAGAGGTTGATTTTCCTGCTGAGCAAGCAACAAATGACTCCATTTTGATTATGGATGGAATTTTTCTGTTCAGACCTAAGCTTGCTGAGTACTGGGATTTGAGAGTATTTCTTGATGTTGATTTTCAGCATGCTGCCCAAAGAGCAAAGGAACGAAAAACTGACAAAAAGTTGATTGGTAGCAAAGACAAAATAATTGACAGGTATAATAAGCGCTATATTCCTGCTCAAAAATTGTATTTCAAGGAAGTTAATCCTAAAGAAAAAGCTCATGTGGTAATTGATTACAATAATTTTAATGACGCTCAAATAATGGGATAGCTTCCCTGAAACATTTGGAGCAACTCAGAGAGATTGCTCCAGCGAAAGAACTTTCATCCTGAACGAATCCCGTTTGCGGGAGTAGTGAAGGATCTCACTCACTGATTTCCAGAGATCCTTCGCCTGAGTACCTCCTCGTCAGGATGAAAAACAAATTTACAAACTTTACACCTTAAACTTTGATCTCCCTAAAATTAAAATCTCCAGCCAAAATCAACCTTAATCTTCAAATTTTAGATAAGCGTGAAGATGGATATCACAATCTAAAGTCAGAATTTTGTACAATAAATTTGTTCGACAAAATAACACTAACTAAAATCCCCGAAGGAATTCAAATGGTCACTTCGGGCAAATACAGAATTCCGAATAATCGGGATAATTTAGTGTATCAGGTTGCGGAAAAATTACGTTCACATGCCAAAGGTAAAGTTGGCGTAAAAATTGAAATTGATAAACAAATTCCCCTTTTTGCAGGACTTGGTGGAGGGAGTAGTAATGCGGCAACGGTACTTAAGGGTTTGATTGAATTATGGAATTTGGATTTGTCTTTGGAAAAACAAGTTGAGATAGGCAAAAAAATTGGTGCTGATGTCCCGTTCTTTTTGTATGGTGCTCATTGTTTGGTGGAAGGAATTGGTGAAAAAGTTACGCCATTGGAAGATAAAATCCAGGAAAAATATATCGTGGTTGTACAGCTGCCGTATATCAAAATATCAACCCCTTGGGCGTATAATCAATGGGATAAATTATCAGTCCCTCTTAGCAAGGGGGAAAGGCTCGCAGAGTCAGGGGGTTCAAAACCGCAAGGAATGTCTAGTAATTCAAAAATCTCTAACCAAAAGGATATCACTCAGGAGAGTAATAAGAAAACCATTAAAGTTCAAGTCAGAGACATTGAACCAGCATTTAAAACTACTAACTATCCACTACCAACTAACCACTCCGCCAACGATTTCGAAAAAGTCATCTTCCCGCACTTCCCCGATTTAGCCGACTTAAAAGAATCTTTCTTGCAGGCGGGTGCGAGTAAGGCTTGTATGACTGGTTCGGGTTCGGCGGTTTATGGGATTTTTGGAGAGAAGGAAGTTGCAGAGGGGTGTTTGGGAGAGATTGGAGGTGAGTGTGAGTTTGTGTGGTTAGGAGAACTAATTTAGTTCCTTCTTTTGTCACTTTCTCTTCATTATGTCATTCCCGCGAAGGCGGGAATCTCTCTTTTGGGAGAGTAGTTCGAACAACCTGAATATCCGCTTTTTTGAATTAACAGTAAGAAACAGATCCCGCATCAAGTGCGGGATGACAATAAAAAAAATGATTAACTCAAATAGATTCAATTTACAAAAATTGAATCAACACCATTCTTTCTACTTTTTATATTTGTGGAAAATTAAGAGATTTAGATATTACATCAATTTCATTTCCGGCATCATTATTTTGAGAAGATACTTTTTTAAAAGCTACGTTCTTCGCATTCAATCTATTGGAAGCGATTCTTTCTGAAGCCGGAACATCTTTTGAGAAAATGTAATAATCTTCTCAAATACACAAATTTTTATTTCCATTAACAATTGCATTAAAACGCTCTTCATCCTCTTTTGTCTCAAATTGATATCAGTTTTTTAAAAACCAAAGCATGACATTTAGCTGTCCCACATCAGCTCGAATCGTAATATCCTTTCATTTTATTCCCGATAATTTTGCTAAAAATGACTCAGCAGATTTTAAGAACAATGTTCCAATTCACTGTCCCTGATTTTGTAAACATGGTTTAATCCAGCGATGATCTAAGTCATAAGTCAAATCAAATGGAAGAAAAATTAATTCTCAGACTTCACAATTTTCAGGTCCTCTGTTGGAATCTTGCAATTTAAAACCTAATTTTTCACTAGGATTTCAAGAACCTCATTTCCTCTTAAAAAAAGATTTTGTAACAACATATTTAAGATTCATAACATCATTTAAAATTACATAATCAGTTTTTTCTCCATTTCGCTCTTTCGTCTTAACGGCATTTACTTCATTTTCAATATTCAAATACCTGCTAGCTAGTTGGTTAGCAGTATTAATAAGAGAGGTAGCAAATTCTTCTTTATTACCAATATCCAATATTTCTTTTTCAACTAAAACCGGACTTCAGAAAATCCTTGATTTATACAAATCAAGGATTTCGTTGAATCGATACCGTGGATTAATATTTTCCATGAAGGTAAACTTAACAATCCGGAGAATTATATCATTTCAAGCACAAAAAAACAACTTAGACGCACACACAACAAAGAAGGCGACGTCACGTGACGTCGCCTTCGGTCTTATTCACTAATCTTCATATCAACAAGCCTCAACTGAATATAATCCCTCCCCTTCCATTCATTCCGCTCCATCTTGAAAACAATATCAACCGGTGTTCCTTCTTTAATCTTTTCATACATAAAACTGTGATTAAAACCAATTACCTTATATTTGCCCTTTGATGTCTTTACATTAAATTTAAGATGGTTTTTTTGCTTCCCCGTCAGATGAACGTCTTCCGGAATGACATTTTTTAACAAAAAATTTGGTTTTTCGTTACCAACGCCAAAAGGAGCAAAAGGCTCTAAAAATTGAAGATTCTCCCAAGAAATATCTTCCTGCTTGATTTCGCATTCAATTTTTAAAACCGGACGGAAATCAACGTTCTTTGCATCACGACGCAAAACATGATCCATCCGATCTTCAAATTCCAAATACTTATCCGGAGTCAAAGCAAATCCAGCTGCTTGCTTATGTCCGCCAAAATGCTCAAATAAATCTTTTGCCTGAGTTAATGCTTGGTAAATATCAATTGAATCAATACTGCGACACGAGCCCACCATTAAGTCTTCTCTTTCTTCAATAACAATGGATGGATAACCATACTTTTCCGTTAAGCGACCTGCAATCAGTCCGACAATTCCCGCATGCCAACGTTTGTCCTTAAGCAAAATATAAGGCTTATCAGAATCCTCTGTTTCAAGTTTTTTTTCAACTTCTATTAAAAAATCGGAGACTAATTCTTGCCTTTCTTTGTTCCATGTATCCAAAATTTTAGCATTTTCTTTTTTACCAATTAGCAAATCCAAACTGTGGTAAGCATGATTTAAGCGTCCTGCAACATTGAGTCTAGGTGCAAGCCCAAAGGCAACCGTATCGGTATTAATCCTCTCAAAATTCACTCCTGATTGTTTCATCAATGCTTTTAGACCTTGGTTTTTTGTCTTGGCTAACTGCGCAATTCCAAATTTAACAAGAACCCTGTTTTCTTCTATTAATGGCATACAATCAGCAACTGTCCCCAAAGCGACAATATCCAAAACACTTTCTAGATAATCTTTTGCTTGCTCAAATTCAAAATAATCATAAGCCAAGGCAGTAATTAATTTATAAGCTACACCAATTCCCGCTAAGTCTTTGAAAGGGTATTCACAGCCAAGCTGGCGGGGATTAACAATCGCAACAGCATCAGGAAGCTCTAAAGGCATGTTGTGATGATCGGTTACGATAACCTCCATGCCTTTTTCCTTGGCATAGTCAATCTCCGGCTTATTCGCAATTCCACAATCGACAGTGATAACCAAACTCACACTGTTTTCTGCCAAATCATCAATAAATTTATTCTTCAAACCGTAGCCTTCTTCAACTCTATGCGGAATTCGATAAGAAACCTGCGCACCAACTTTCTTTAAAAAACTATACATTAAGAAAGTGGATGTTACCCCGTCTACATCATAATCTCCAAAAACCACAACACGCTCTCTTGCTTTTACAGCTTGCTTAATTCTTTGAACTGCCATTTGCATGCCTTTCATTTTATAGGGATCATGCAGGTTTTTTTCCAAAGAAGGATAGAGGAAAGATTCCAAGCTATCAATACTGCCCAAATCACGATTTTTATAAATTTTTTCTTGGAAAGATTGATAATCAAATTTATTAACAACTTCCCACTTTTTGTTTAAAAGGGACATTTAAAAAATATTTAAAAAGAAGGTTTCTTCAAGGAGAATAATTTCAGCTAAATAAAGGAAGACGCTACATAGGCAGCTGTACACAAGTCTTGCTTCAAATTTAATAAGGCTTACAGGCAGAATCTAAACTATTTCTAAGGTCTTGTCCAGACTTTTTAAAAATCATCCTGCTCAGCAACAATTTGCATAAAATCATAAAGCAAGTCGGCAAACTCTCCCTTGCTTAAGATCGTTTCAAAATTAGAGCCTCCTCCAATTAGCCCCAGACTTCTGCCTTTGTAAATATATGGAACGTACCATTTGATTCGCTCACGATAAGGAGGATTCCAAACCGGAATCTCAAAAGTCTCGCACAAAATCTTCAGAGCTTCAGCCAAAGTAATGCCTCTCTCGGGAAGAAAGAACTCTCCTAGAGCAATAATATCTTGATCCACGGCATAATTTACTAATTTTCCATAATTTTGCTGATCCAAATCTTTAAAAACACTTTCTGCTTCAGATTCTTCTATTGCATCTTTGGTTTTTTTAAGATTCCGTTCTTTTTCCACAAAAATTTTCGCATTGAGAACAGCTTCAAGCGAATCAATACGTGTCATTTCATTTTCCGGATAAAAATACTTATTCTGCTTTTTCAAGATCTCTTTGTCTACGAGCACACTAATTTGCTTTTCATAAAGATGATATTTGATATCGCCAAAAAGTTCTTGAAAAGCCGGAAGCGAGTATTCCCCTTTTTTGTCTTCGTTTTCAAAACCTAAATATTGAAATGTTTTGAGTGTTTCAATCACTTCATTGATATTTTTTTCGTATGCACCTTCCAAGTCATCGTAAATAAAACGAAAATATTTCTTACCGTTTAAAGCAACCAGACTCGTTCTTTTACGAGTTTGATTAAAGTCATCTCCTTGATAACTATACGTATACGCATAACCTTCTAAACCATCAAGTACAATATCTTCATGGCGATTGATGAGTTTAAAATTGGGATTACTATAACGTTTTTGCTTAATATCAGCTTTAGCAAGCTCTTCTATACTTAGATCAAGAGAATCTTTTTCCAAGTGCTCTTCCTTTAATTGGAAAATTTGCTCAAATGATTCCGGATTATAAATATTCACAATAACTTCTTCCTCTTGACTATCCCACACCGGAGCAATATAAAAATCTCCACCAGCGCTCAAGCGTACAGCCGGTTTAGTTTGAGAAAAATGTCTTTGATAAGGCTCGGTATTATTTTCAATTTCCTTAAACATCAGTGTTTCTAAAAGAGCTTCTATTTCAACTTGAGTCTCTTCAAAATCAGTTAAAGAAAGTTGATAACTATAGCTTAAAAGGACATTTTCAAATGTAAAAATGACATAGTAATTTCTGTAATTTACAAAATCATACGTAATCTGAATTGCTTCTTGCCCATAGAGTTCAATTGACTCGCGTTCGTAGTTTGTGTAATAGGTTTTGTACTTTTCGATTCTTTCAAGGAGATAATCTAAAAATTCTTCGGTAATTTCATAGGGCAAAATCTCAGCACTAAGCTGTAAACTCAAGTCTTCTCCCTTTACTTGTTTGCTTAACAATAAGTTTGTGTCGTTAAGAAAGGCTATTTCCCATTCATTTGGCACAGCAATTTCATAAAAAGGAAAAATATCTGAAGAGTATTTTTCTGTATTCTCGGTCTGGTATTTTTTCTCTAAAAGTTTGTTGAGTAAATTTACCGCTGTAACATCTTGCTTTGCTTCTTTTGAAATATTATCAGTTATCCATTTTTCAACTTCCTCCAAAGGAATGATATAGCCCAAAGTACTTATGTTTGATCGAATATAAGAAGGCACTCCAATGAATCGACCTTGTGAATCTTTGGCGGTACCACCCGAATTACCAACACTAATCGTCGCATCTGTTTTGAGGTGCGTAATAGACTCTCTCTCTTCATAACCACTCACTTGCCCTTCGGTGCTTGTGAGAGTTTTTCCTCCAATCCCGGGAAAACCATCTACCACGACCTTTTCTCCAATTGAAGGTAAAGAATTATCTTGGTAATTTAAATAAGGAAAATCAGGAATATCATTCCCGAAAACGTCTTTTGGATTAATTTTCAAAATCGCCATATCGGTACTTTTCTCTTTGGCAACCAATGCTGCTGTGTAGAGGCAGTCAGGTTTTTCTTGCGTGTCGCTCACTGTGCAAACCGCAAAAGCTTCATAGGGCTCATCATTAAAATCAATTACCACATGATTATTCGTCAGAATCAGCCCATCTTTTGAAATCAGTGTTCCTGAGGCAAGAGATTTTTCAATAACATGATTATTTGCAGTTAGGTTAAAAGAAATAATTTTCACCGTTTCAGAAATAATCGTGTCTCTTTGTGCAAAAGAAGTTGGTAAGCTTAACTTAGTCAGACAAATAACTAGAAAAAAAATGGCTGTTTTTCGCATATTTTTTTGGGTTATTGTTTTAGTAATATAATTAATAAAAATCTTCGTCATCCTGAGCGGAACTTATTGTGAAGATTACTCTGACTTTTGTGCAAGTTACCCGTCCCGCATTGCAGGAGTGACTGCCTATTCTGCTTTCGGTCTCTCCAAACTTGGTAAATCAACATCAATCTTTTTTTTACCTTCAGTAATCTTAATTACATCTTTATCAATTTTGTTAAACTCTTTACTGGCATTTGTATAAGCATTCACTGTTGTTCCCAAATGGTTACCCAGCTTGCGTAAATTATCTTGGTAAGCATTTAAATGATTCGCCAAAACGCCAACCCTTTTTTTGATCTCAACAGCGTCTTTTTCTATCTTTAAGGCATTTAAAGCATGAAGGACTGTTTGTAAATATGCAAAAAATGTCATCGGAGAAACAATAATCACATGCTTTGTAAAAGCATATTCAATCAAATCTTTTGAATTCACTTCCATTGCACCGATTTTGTGATTTAAGAGGTTATAGAATAATCCATCTGCAGGAATAAACATAAAGGCAAAATCCGTAGTACCTTCATCAGGGCGCACATATTTACTTGTTTCATCAATCCTCTTTTTCAGATCGGACTTAAATGTTTTTTCTAACGTTTGCCTTTCCGTGTCATTGGTTGACTCCATCATTCTATTGTAATTCTCCAGCGTAAACTTGGCATCAATCGGAATCACCATATCTTTGACAAAAATTGCCGCATCTACGATTTCTCCGTTTTTAAATCCATACTGCATTTTAAACTGACCCGGTGCCAAATAATTCGAAAGCATGTTTTCCAAGAAAAACTCTCCCAAAACTCCACGCTGTTTTGGATTTTTGAGAATATTTTCGAGGCTGCGCATTTGTTCTGTAAAACCTAAAACCTGCTTATTTGTTTCGCCAATTTTGGTTAAAGCTTCTGCGACACTTTTACTCCTTTCTCCCATGTCATTAACCATTTTTGAGGTCGAGGCAAATTGTTTCTGCAAGCTTTCATTTAGTGTTTGGTTACTCTTGCCAAGTTGTTCATTCACTGTTTTGCCAAGTTCATTTGTTCCTTTTTGAATTTCGAATAAATGCTCTTGAAGCATTTTGAGTGACTGATCGTCTTGTTTGTTCGCCTTTAACTCATCAAATTTTGTTTTGATAAAATAAAGAACAGCAGCAAAACCGGCAATAATAAGGATTACGTAAAAAAAATCGTTCACAGCTTTTGGGATTTAAAGGATTTTTAGTAAGCTTAAATATTCTAAAGATTTTCAAATTTTTCGCAATTAAAAATAAAGACCAGTTGCCGTCATCCTGAGCGGAGCTTACGTAGTCGAAGGATCTTTCGGAAGTTTTGTTATGACTTATTCCTTCGAGAGATCCTTCGACTGCATAATATTTATTTCGCTCAGGATGACGATCTTTCATCACTCTCTAGTACTTTAAGATGCCGACAAAAAAAACAAAAAAACATCCAGCACCAAACATCTAACACCAACTTTCCTAAACAATAAAAACACCACTTTTACCCTACAGAATAAGACAAAGTCGCATTCTCACCCCTCAGAATTTTGCGTCAAAAAACCCTCGGCATTTCTGCAGGGCTTTTTGGTTTTTGTTTTCGGTATTTGTTAACTAAATCTTTAGAAACTCTAAATTAATCGAG
>JANQMV010000023.1 GCA_028279865.1 Candidatus Altimarinota bacterium
TTTGGACATTTTTGCTTCGACATCTTTAGATTGGTTAGTTATTGCCTACACAATAACCTTAATCACAAATGACAGACACATTTTTTGAAACAGTGCTAAGAAAATTTATAAAAAAATAAACACTTTGCTGGAAGTATTTATTGCTATTAAGGTTTTAAAAAAAGGTTGTTTTTATTTAAGTTTTTTGCTGATTAAATGCCTTGAAATACTGCAAAAAGTCATAAACAGCTTGAATTTTCTGATCATCTGTAGCTGAGATATGCATTAGCTCAGCTTGAATTTTTTCCTTAGCATTCTCACTATACAAACTCAAAACACACTCTTTTGTAGCATCATCTAATTCAGACAAGGCAATAAGAAAAAAAGTTTTTTGCTGTACGTTTTTTAAAATGAAACCAAGAGATTGTTTATTGGAAGATAAATCAAGAATAGATTCACTCAATTTTTTAAGCATATTTTCGTATTCTCCCTCATTCATTAAAATATTTAAACTTGCTTCTGACCCAGTAACTTCTTCAAGCTGTTTACTGAATTCCTCACTCAACTTTTCCGGAGTTTCACCTTCACCTAATGTTACTTTTCCTAACGGTGTCAAATCAGCCTCTCCACTCCCAATTTTTCCCCACGATCTTGTAATTTCACCAAGTTGCTGATCTACAGGAGGAACCGTGTTTTCTTGTGGAGGTAAATTAATCTCCTTCCCTTCATCATAAGCAGCAGAACCACTAAATTCTTTTTCATTAAAAATCAAACGATTTGTGTTCGCAAGAGTTAAAGTTAAAAGTCCAATATTTTTAAATAAACCTTTCATAAGTATGTTTTTATAAAACAAGGTCTTATATTTTAACACATTTTAAGAAAATTTCAAATAACTCTAAAGATTCACCTTTTTGCCTCAGTATTAAGTTAAACAAAAATTACCTTGCAGTTGTCGTGTCTTTCTGGTAAAAGTAGACGGCAGTTTTTTAATTTTTAAACAAAACAATCAGATGAGTCAGGCAGTCGTTTCAGAGTTAACAAAAAAATATTTAAGAAAAACTCCTGAATTAAAAACAGGTTATACCGTACGTGTCCACCAAAAAATCAAAGAAGGAGACAAAGAAAGAGTACAGGTTTTCGAAGGATTAATCATTAAAATGAATGGCGGTAAAGGAGTCGGTGGAACAATCACAGTTCGTAAAATCACCGAAGGAGTTGGAGTAGAAAAGATTTTCCCAATCCATTCACCCAACATTGTAAAAATTGAAGTAAAGAAAATTGCGAAGGTACGCAGATCAAAACTTTACTACATGAGAAAACTTTCTGGTAAATCAGCTCGCCTCAGAGAACAGCAAGTTAATATTGTCTCTGATCAAGAATTACTCCACACTGAAAAAGAAAAAACTCCTGAAACAGCGGAAAAAAATGTAGCAGAAACAGAAAACATAGCAAAAAAAGCAGACGAAGAAGCGGAAAATAAAACAAACCAAACACCGGCAAAAGAAGAAGCTAAAGCCCCTGTTACTGAGCAAGAAGCTGAAACAGAAAAACCCAAAGCTCAAGCAACAGAAAATGCAAAACAAGCAAATGAAGAAAAAGTAGAAAAAGAAACACCGACCGAAACAGAGGAAGAAAAAAAATAGTAAAAAGTTAAATTTACTAGACCTGCTAGGATTTAAAAACCTAACAGGTCTTTTTTTATGATTATTTTCAAGCTTACTTTTTCTATCATTCCCGCAAAAAGTAGGAATCTATCAAAAAAAGTAGCAACTCATACCGCAATAAATCACATTAGCTTTTTAAAATAATTTGATTTCCGCTTTCAGGAGGGATAATCTAAATGATGAAATCCTCTCTCTAACAATTTGAATCTCAAAGCAGTCATCATTGGCAATTACGGAGCAACCAATCTCGGAGACGAAGCAATCCTGGAAAACATACTTTCAGCACACCCCGATCTAAGCTTCACAGTCTTCTCAAACAATCCCGCAGAAACTCAATCCAAATACAAAGTAAAATCCACTTACCCCCTGCCGTTTGGACTTCGCTCTATTTTACGAGGCAAAACTACAAAATCTCTGGAAGCCTTAAATAAGTGTGATTTTGTGATTATCGGAGGAGGAGGTCTTTTCACCGACGAAAAAATCAGAGCTATCTTGCTCTGGGGATGGCATTTTTTTTGGGCAAAACATTACAAAAAACCCGTTTTCTTTTACGCCAATTCAATCGGTCCGCTAAATTCTAAAATTGGTCGCTGGATCACCAAAAAAGTCTTTCAAAAAGCGAACTTTATCACAGTACGAGACTCGGCATCTGCAGCAGTTTTAGAAAAATTCGGAGTCAAAAATTTTGCAATTACAGCTGATCCGGTTTTTTTAACTGCGACATTAAAAAGCCAAACTCCAAAAAAGAAGGTCGCTATTTCTCTCCGCAACTGGATTACAAATGAAAAAAATTACATAGCATCTCTAAAAGAAACCGTCGTTGATTTGGAAAAAAACGGTTATCAGGTTTTGCTTATTAACATGCAAACTTTTCAAGATAACGATAGAAATGTGTTAAATCAGATTTCATCTGAAAAAAGCCTCATGATTACCCCTCGCACTTTTACAGAACTTTTAAAGCTCCTTAGCGAATGTAATTTCACCATTGGCATGCGCCTTCATTTTTTGATTGCCTCAGCTTTAGCAAATATCCCTTTTATAACGCTATCGTACAGCCAAAAGACAGACAGTCTCGCAAAAAAATTACAAATGGAAAAATATCTTCTTCCTCTCGCTCAAATCAAAAAAGCAAAATTAGAAAAATATATACAAAAAATCTCTGCGGAAGAAAATCAAATCAAAGAATCATTAGCCAAAAAGGTTCAAGAAGAAAAGCAGCAAGCTCAAAAAAACATCACCATACTCAAAAAATTTATTGCAAAAATATTGAGCAAAAGTTAAATTAATTGTGCATTTATTTTTTTCACTAACTCTCACAAAATGTTAAGAATTGCAATTAATGGTTATGGACGAATTGGAAGAAATGTTCATCGCCTGCTTTTAGGTAACCCAAATATTGAAATTGTCGCAATTAATTCAAGGTCAAATGCTCAGATGCGTACTCATCTGTTTAAATACGATTCACTGCATGGCAAAGTTGATAACAAAATAGAGGTCAAAAACGGCAATATGTTTGTTGACGACAAAGAGATTAAAATCCTCTCAATCAAAGAAAAAAAAGATTTACCTTGGAAAAAACTTAATGTTGATGTCGTCCTGGAAGCTACCGGGCAAGCCAAAACCTATGAAATTGCAGCGGAACATTTGGAAGCCGGGGCGAAAAAAGTCCTAGTCACAGCACCGATGAAAGACGATACGCCGACTTTTGTTTTTGGAATTAATGAAGAAAAACTCACAAGCGAGCTTAAGGTAATCTCAAATGCTTCCTGTACAACCAACTGTATTGCACCCGTCCTAAATATAATTGATCAAAAATACGGCATTGAAAACGTGTTTGTATCCTCGATTCACTCTTTTACACACTCACAAAATTTGCTTGATAACACAGGACGAGATCTGAGAAGATCACGAAGTGCCGTGCAATCGGTTATCCCGACAACAACTGGATCAATCGCAGCAACTTCCCAGCTTTTACCAAACTTAGAAGGTAAAATTGATGGACTTGCCTATCGTGTCCCGATTGCAACCTCTTCGGTTTGCGACGTGACAATGGCTTTGCAGGAAAATGTCACTGCAGAAGAATTAAACGAATTTATCAGAAATAAAGCCAAGGAGGAACGATTAAATAAAATCGTTGATGTTTGTGATGAACCGCTTGTTTCAATCGACTTTAAAACAAATACACATTCTTCAATTCTTGATTCGATTTCAACCAAAGTCTTGCAAGGAAAACATGTCCAACTTTTACTTTGGTATGATAATGAATGGGGATATGCAGCCAGACTCGTGGATATGCTAGAGCTGCTTGATCAAATAGGGTAAAAAGAAATAATTCGTAATTGAAATAGCGATGTCTGATCTTTTTACAATTACCTTTGCTTTACTCATAGCATTTATTTTTGCAGAGATTTTTAGTCATCTTGGTTTTTCCAGAGTGATCGGAAAGCTTCTGGCAGGGCTTTTTTTGGCAATTCCTTTCCTTCAGGATTCAATTTTTGCAGAAAATTCAATTGCAATAATCGAAGTTCTCGCCTCTCTTGGCGTAATCTTCCTCCTACTCTTAACAGGACTGGAAATTGACACGAAAAAAATGCGAAAAAACTCTAAGGATGCGCTTTTCATTGCTTTTTTTGCTGCTTTAATCCCCTTTTTGAGCGGTCTTTTTTTAGCAAGATTTCTCGATTATAGCTGGACAACAGCGTTTGTTTTAGGTGCTGCGCTTTCTCTCACCGCAGAAGGAACCAAAGCCACTATTCTCATAGAACTTAAAAAAATAAAAACAAAAATCGGCAGTATCATGCTGGAAGCCGGAATTATCGATGATATTATCGGAATTTTGTTTTTAAGTATTATCATTGTTTTAAGTAAAGGAGAAAACCTCCTTGCCAATTTAACTTACTTTCCCGCTAAAATTATCTTCTTCTTCTTTGTCTCATTTTTAAGTTTTAAATATTTTCCCAAAGTTTTTTCCTCGTTTGAGAAAAAACACTCTGAAATTGTTATTTTTAATTTAACAATTATTCTCGGCTTGATTTTTGCTTTATTTTCAGAAGTTATCGGTTTGGGTACAGTTCTGGGAGCTTTCATTGCGGGAGTTATTCTGCAAAAGTCCTTTGCACTGAAAAGCGATGAATTAAAAGAGGAAAAAGATTTAAAACTACTTACTTTTGGCTTTATCATACCCTTCTTCTTTATCTATATCAGTATTAATTTTGATTATCACAGTATTCTTCATAATCCCGGTTTGACTTTTTTGATACTCTTTATTGCGATTATAGGTAAAATCATCGGGACTCTGATCGCAAAACCATTTACCTCGCTTTCTTGGCAACAGCTTCATTTGATTGGTTGGGGGATGAATTCCCGTGGAGTGATGGAATTAATCATTGCAGAAATAGCCAGATCAAACGGCTTAATTTCAAACGAACTCTTTTCCGCTATTGTTTTCATGGCAATCACAACAACACTGATTTTTCCAATTATTTTAAAGCAAATTATCAAAATTAACCCTAAAATAATGCAATAATGTTTAATAATTTTAAATTAATTTACAGGCTTCTGTTTCTGGACAATAATGCGATTCGGAAAATCGCAAACAAGAAAAGCGCTACAGCGGATGGGATTTTGATTCTTTTTATTGCCGGAGTTGCTTCGATTATCGGTAGCAGACCTTTGTTTGAAATGGAAGAATACAAAAAGTTAGCTTTTGACTTCACAATTGAAAACATTCTTTCACTTTCGATCTTTTTCGTTTTGATTTCCATTGGCTACATTGGCTTTTCTTTCTTTATTTCACGCTTACTGGGAGCAAGTTGCCGTTTTAAGCAATATTTCAGAAATTTGGCTTTTCTGAGCATCTTGAATCTTTTTAATTTATCTCTAAATTTAGCAACCTTTGCGGGAATTTGGATATTGGTAGTCAACTACAGGGTTTTAAAAGTTTTGAATAACTTTACTCCATTCCAAAGTTTTCTTACTCTGGTCTCCACTTTCCTTTCTCTATTTGCACTTATGAATATATTAAGCTAAATTATAGACACTCCTTCTCTATAATTAAATCTTCTCCATAATGCGAAAAACTTCACTGAATAACCATTTGCGTCAAAGTGGCACCAGAGATTCTCTGCGGCATCTTATTTTAGATATAGCCACAAGTACTAAATACGTACATCATGCTCTTAAGACTGGTGACTTAGGTATGGCGGGTACTTCCAATTTGTACGGAGAAAACCAGCTGGCGCTGGATGTCCTCGCCAATGAAATTATCAAAAAACATTTATCCGAATCTTACGTCGTAGGAGCTTTTGCCTCAGAAGAAGAAACAAGTGTGGTTCAAATTAATCATGGAGATCAAAAATATTGTGTCGCCTTTGATCCTCTGGATGGATCTTCCCTCGCAGATGTAAACCAATCGGTTGGTTCTATTTTTGGAATTTTTGAAGGAAATAATTTTTTTGGGAAAACGGGAGAAGATCAGGTTGCTTCACTTTTTGTGGTTTACGGACCACGCACCAGCCTTGTTTATACAACAAAAAAAGGCGTACACGAGTTTTCTCTGAATGATCTGGGAGAATTTATTTTAAGCAAAGAAAACATTAGAATTGAAAATGATCATAAAATTTTTGCACCAGGTAACTTACGCGCAGTAAGTGAAAATCGAAACTATGCCAATCTTGTCGAAGAATGGTCAAAAAATGGTAAGACCTTACGCTATTCGGGAGGAATGGTCCCCGACATTAATTCTATTTTAATGAAAGGGCAAGGCGTTTTTACTTACCCGGGACACTCCAAATATCCCCAAGGTAAGTTAAGACTCTTGTTTGAATGCGCTCCTTTATCGCTAATTGTCAATGAAGCCGGGGGAGACTGTATAGATCAAACAGGCAATTCTATTCTTAAAATTAAAATTGAAGAAATCGGGCAAACTACTCCGATTTTCTTAGGCAGCAAAAATGCTATTGCAACAGTAAAAAAACATTTAAACATATAATGCACTATGCAGAATTTTTTTATTTTTTTCTTGCTTGGCACTGCAATCCTTTCTTTGCTTACAGGTTTGCTTGTGGTTTTTTCTATTTATAAAATAAGTTCAAAAAACCGTCTTTTGATTTACAAAAATCCATTCACCCCCAAATTACCGATCAGAAAACTGGCGCTAATTTATCTTTTTGTGATTATTGCCTTGGGAATTGGATTTAATTTTTACTTCTTTTTCTTTCTATGAGCCTAAAAGCAGATTTTAAAGATCCCGGGAAAGATGTTCTAGGAGAACTTTTTGAAAAAAAAGACTGTTTTCAAGGGCAAAGAAAAACAGAGCATATTGAAACGATTATTATTCGACACAAAATTGTTCTCTTGCCCACAGTGCTTATTGTTATTTTTGGTTTGTTTTCCGTACTTGGTGTTAACGCTTTGATTCGTGAATTCATCCCCACTGACGCAAACTTAATTAAGAAAATCTCCATCACAGTAGATTTTCTTTTCGTTTCAATCATCGCACATTTTTTATTCATTAATTTAATGAATTTCTACCTAAAATTAGTAATCATTACTAATTTACGCATCATTGATGTTAAGTTTACAACAATCTTTTCACGTAGCATGGATGCTCTTGACTTACATAATATTCAAGACATCAACATGAAGAGAACAGGTTTTTGGCGTTGGGCTCTTAATTTTGGCAGAATCGTCATGCACAACGCCTCCGGAAACGAACTTTTCGATTTTAAATACCTAAAAAATCCTTTAAAAAACTATAACATCATTAACCACGTACACTACAAAGCAATGCATAGCCGTGTTGCTATCCAAAAATCAATTCAAAGACATCAAGGAAATCAACCAAAGCAAACAGACTGGGAAGACATTAGTGAAGAATAAGGAATAAGCAAAAAACGCGTCATTCTAAATGAAGTTTGCGAGCCAAAGAAGGTAAACTGTTTTTTAACTTACTTATTTGATTTTCTTACATTCTATGAGCAATTTACCCTCTCGATAATTTTTTCTATTGCAGCTTTTTCCTTTCAAAATAGAAAATTAAAGGTTTCTAAACTCCCGTTAATCCGTTTACAGAAGCATTCAAAGATTGACGTGTCATCGGTCAAACAATGCCGGCACCGGAATTATCTTTGGAAGGGATAATCCCCTTATCAATCTGGTATTTTATCAATGCTTCCTCTGTCATCTTACCAAAAAAGTCTGTCTCTTGAGGTATGTTTAAATACCCTTCTTCCTTCAATTTTTTTTGTAAAGTTTTTACCACTTCCCCTTTATCCCCTTTTTTTAGGGTCATACTAATTATTTGCTTATTTTGGCTTTTTGCAAAAATTTTAGTTTTTGACTGAACTCTTTTTTCTTTTTTTTCAAGTGCAACAATCATTGTTTCCTTTTTAAAGTCCATCTTAGCCAAAATCTGACCGAAATGTAGTTCTGATTCTTTTTGGGCAACAGCTTTTTCCAAGGCTTTTTTGGTCTTAGAACCAAAATAACCAGCACCATAATCAGTGTCATCATTTATCACACTAAATTCTTTTTGAAATTCAAATACGGCTTGAATTGTCATAAAATCGTATTTTCCGCTAATCTCTCCCTGATAATACCCCAGATCCTTTAAAGTTTTCTGTAATTCTTCAACATCCTCTCCTTCTGCATCTTTACCAAGCCCGCTTGCAATCAAAAGCTTAGTATCTTCAACTTGGGATTCAGTAGCTAGTTGCTGTTTAGCTAAATCAGTAAGCTTGTTTTCTTCTTTTTGGGAAATGATTTTATTTAGAGCTCTTTGTGTTTTCGTACCAAAATAACCCGCCCCTAAATCGCTCCACTCAGAAACAATTCACTGATCCTGCTGAAAAGCAAAGACGGCATTCATCGTTTGATTAAGATATTTACCCGTAGGCTCTACTTCAAAATAACCCAATTCTTTCAATTTTTTTTGTAATGTTTCCACTTCTTCACCTTCTGCATTTTTTCCTAAACCTTTTACAAAAGTCTTCTTTGTAAGAACAGGTGCCGTATTGGTCTTTACCTTGATTGAATTTGAAGGAGTTGTCGGAATCCAGTGATAGTTTAGATTATCTTGAAGATTACCTCCATCAAGATAAACATTTCCTTCTATCATTCGCATTCCCCAATTTAAAGCCCTAGTCAAACCTTCGTCTCCATACCCCATCCAAACATCAATACGATCGTAATTTGCTTTAGATAAGATTGCTCCTCCTCTATCATGCACTGTACCAATTCATAAGCCGGGTAAATAAATTTTTGTACCAAAAGCATAATTTTTTGGTGCAGCCAGCATTCAGTCATAAACTCACGTCCCATCAGCACCAGCCACACCACGTCCATTTAGACGAATATCTTTTTCATAGCTTCCGCGAATATAACGCTCTTGCCCGGGCAAGGGGCTATAGTATGCTGAGACTAGAAATTGTTTTTTATAAGAAGTCTTTTCAAATTCTGCAGCAAGTCCGATTATCGGAAAAAGAGTTGAGGCTAAGATTCAAAAAATTAATGCAAATGCCATATCTTTTTTTAATCTTCAGATAAAATTTCTTTTTATTGCCTTAAACATAGTTTTGTTTTTTAAAAATTAATCAAATGATAATACCAAATTTATTACCAAAATGCCAATAAGTGGTATAGAAACAAAAAATGTTTTATTGTCTAATATGTTTTTTAAAAAATAGTAAATCGCTAGAGTTAGACACTCACATATTCTATAATCCGCCTTGCGGAAAAAAATCAAAGCCTATAATCTGAATCAGAATTAATCATTCGTAACAAAAATAACGTGAAAATCAAAGTTAAACGTATCGATAAATCCCTCCCTTTACCCCAATACGAAACCAAAGGAAGTGTGGGAGTTGATTTAATCACTCGTATCGACACGACTGTCAAACCCAAAAAAGTGGGACTGATTCCTGCCAATATTGTAGTAGAAGTACCTTACGGGTATGCCTTGATTTTAGCATCACGCAGCTCAACACCTCTTAAAAAAGGACTTTCAACACCACATGGTATTGGAATCATTGATCATGATTATTGCGGTGAAGATGATGAACTAAGAGTACAGGTTTACAATTTTACCGGCGAAACAATCACGGTTAAAAAAGGAGACAAGATTGCTCAAGGGCTTTTTGTCAGAGTGGATAAAGTTGAATTTGAAGAAGTGGACAAAATGGAAGCTGAAAGCCGTGGAGGATTTGGCAGTACCGGTTAACTACATTTCTTTAAGCCGATTTAAGATTTTATCTGCTTCAGCTTTTTCTTTGGCATCCGCATCTATTTCCTCTGTCATATTTTCATATCGTTCAATTGTTCTTTGATAATTTTGATTTAAAGCATCTAACTGCTCTTTTTCAGCATTTAAGAGATTGTATAAACTTTGTAATTCAGCTTTGCTTACTTTAGTAGCTAAAACCAAAAGTCTTGTCTTTTGCATTTCATCCAACACTTTTGAAGATAAAATCATTTCTTTTAGATTAATTTGCTCGGGGTTAATGTTTCAAAGAATTGGCATATTTTTTTTATTAATCAGCTAATTCTAACAAAAAAATAGAGCAATTGCAATCTATGTATTTTTTAGTAAAATAGAAATCACAAACTAAAACTTAAATAATAATCTAATCACAGTATGTACAATAAACTTCCGCAAGCAACTTACCAAACTACAAAAAAAATTTGGATGGATGGAGAATTGATAGACTGGGATAAAGCTTTTGTACACGTCATGGTGCATGGCTTACATTATGGAAGTTCGGTGTTTGAAGGAGTAAGATTTTATGATACCGCAAAAGGTCCGGCAATTTTTAGACTAGAAGACCACACAAAAAGGCTTTTTTATTCTGCTTCTGTAATCGATATATCTATCCCCTATTCTGAAAACGAAATAAATAAAGCTCAATTAAACTTACTTAAGCAAATTAAGGTAAAATCAGGCTACATTCGTCCGCTGGCTTTTTATGGTTATGGAAAAATGGGCTTAAATCCCGTCGGGGCAAATGTAAATGTTATTGTCGCCGCCTGGCCTTGGGGGTCATATCTCGGAGGAGAGCCTATTCGGGTCAAAGTTTCTAAATATATTCGCATTCACCCGCAATCTTTAATTGCAGACGCCAAGGTTTCCGGACATTATGTAAATTCAATTCTTGCTAGCCTGGAAATGCAAAAAGAAGGCTATGATGAAGCTTTACTTTTAGATTTTGAAGGGAATGTGGCAGAAGGACCGGGAGAAAATTTATTTATAGTTAAAGACAATAAAGTTTACACACCAAAGTTAGGCACAATCCTGCCGGGCATAACTCGTAATTCAATTATAGAAATTCTAGATCAAGAATTCGATACGAAAGTAATTGAAAAGAAAATTACTCTTGAAGAAGTTATGGATGCAGATGAAGCCTTTTACACCGGTACAGCTGCAGAAATTCAACCGATTGGCTCAATAGATGAGAAAAATATTGGCAATGGAAAAGCAGGAATACTAACAACCAAGGTAAGAAATATGTTTATGGATATAGTAGAGGGAAAAAATGCTAAATATGAACATTGGTTAAGCTATGTAAAATAATTTACCCCACTGGCTTTTGATTGGCTACTTGTTAAAAATGAAGGAAAACCTCCACCAAAAAACCATTAAAGATTACGACACAATTTCCACTCAGTTTTCGCAGACGAGAAAATTTCTCTGGCCTGAGTTTGCTTTTTTTGAAAAATATTTAAAACCTAATCAAAAAATTTTAGATCTTGGTTGCGGAAACGGCAGGCTTTCAAGCTTGATTCTCAAAAAAAATTGTGAATATGTAGGTATAGACAATTCAAAAGGTCAAATCAATGAAGCCAAAAAACTTTTCCCCGAATTAGAGTTTAAAACAGGAGATTTAATGAAAATCCCTCTTCCGGACGAAAACGTAGACCAAATTTGGACCATTGCATCTTTTCACCATCTCGCAGACAAAAAATCACGTGAAAGATCGCTAGAAGAAATGAAAAGAGTTTTAAAAAAAGACGGAATAATTATCATGACAAATTGGAACCTTTTTCAAGGCAAATATAAAAAATACGTACATAAGGCAATTATTGATTTCATCAAAAATTTTGGTAGAAAAAACAACTGGAATGACACTTTTATTCCTTGGAAATCGGGAGAGAAAGAAATCACCAAACGCTACTACCATGCCTTCACTCCTTGGGAGCTAAATAAGCTCTTTAAGCAAAATAACCTCCGGATGATTGAGTCTTTTTTTAGTAAAAAGTCAAAAAAAGTTAAATTTTGGAATAGTTTTAACCTCTGTCATGTCTTGAAAAAATAAAAAAATATGAGAGTATAGAAGTGTTATTTTTATTATTTAAATTATAAACTATGCTCTGCTTTACAAAAAACTCTGCAACACAAATGTCTGAATGGCTTTTGCGTGGAAGTTTCGGTATCTTTCTTTTGTTTTCGGGAATCGGCAAATTCATGATGGGAATGGATAATTTTGTTGGTTTTGTCGTTCCCTCTTTTGAAGAGACATTTTTACCTCTTCTAATCGCAAAAGGATTCGCTTATGCAATTCCTTTTTTAGAAATCATCTTGTCAATTTGTCTCTTGTCCGGCTATAAGAGAGATTGGGCTTTAGTTGGAACCGGTAAATTTCTCGTTATTTTAATGTTTGGTCATTTAATAAAAGGTGAAAATGAAAGTGTAGGAGCTTTATTTATCTATATCTTTATAATTGCCTACACTCTCTCACTTCCGAAATTTAAATGTTGCTGTGAAGAAAAATAAAACATTACTTTAAAAAAGGCTCTGCAAATACAGAGCCTTTTTTAGTTCTTCTAGTATATCGCTTGAACTGGAGTTTTAATAATTCCAGTTGCGCCTAATCTTTTTAATCGAGGTGCAATTTTAAAATAATCTTTATCAGGAATTACCGTAGTTACAGACACCCACTCATTATCCTGTAATGGAGCAATTGTCGGAGAAGTATTTGTTGGTAAGCCTTTTAGAACTTTTTCTAATAATTTCTTAGGAACATTCATTATGGCAGTGACCATTGGGTTCCTTTCTGCATCAAGGATTGATTTAAGACTAGCTCCAAAATCCTCAATAACTTGCAAAACTGCTTTATCTTTAATTGAATCCTTATTGGCAATTAGCTGTGGATTTGACTCAAAAAGTGTTCCAAGTTCTACAAATCCATTCTCTTTAATTGTAGTTCCAGTTTCTGTAATATCTGCAACCGCATCTGCTCTTCCTGTGCGTAACTTTTGTTCTGTCTTACCACGAGAAAGATTAATATTTGCTAAATCAGCCCCCTCGAAACCAAAACACTCTTGAAGCATCTGAGTCGTTAGTTTCGGCATTTCTGTAAAAATCCTTGCCCCTTTAGTTCTCTCAATATCATCAATCTTTTTAGGATCTGAAACCATAACAAGTCTTGATGGCTGGGTCGATTTCTTTGAAAAAATCAAGTCAGATTCAATAACTTCAAGCTCTTCAGGATTTCCGAACTCTCGAATATAATCCTTACCGGTAATCCCCGCATCAACTATTCCCATCTCAACTTCTTCTGCTAGCTCTTTCCTATCAAGAACTCTAAAAATAATATCATTAAACAGTGCCTGGAATTGATAAATTCTACCTGGTTGTTCATTAAGCAAACCAACTTCTTGGCAAAGACGTAATGTTTGCGCTTCAAGACTACCTGATGGTATGCCTAAATAGATTTTTCCCTTTTCACGATTATAACGTGTTGGATTTTCTGGTATATAAGTTTCCATAATATTTTTACGTTAGATTATTAAAAGTAAGTTATTATTCTCTAGACTTCTTAGTGGCTACCTGTAAAAAAAGTGGGATCATCCTTTTCCCAAACTGAGGCAGGAGCAAGAAGTTCTTTTATTTGACCATTTTTCTCTTTGAAAACATGTTGGCCATCCTGGGTTGTGGCAAGCACCTTCTCCATCAACAGTCACTTCATAGATCAAAGTATCTGTATCACAGTCTGTAAAAATTCTCTGAACTGTTAAGGTATCTCCTGAGGTTTTACCTTTAGTCCATAATTTTTCTTGAGACCTTGAATAGAATGTCGCTAAGCCTGTCCGACGTGTTTCATTAAGAGCTTCCTGACTTGCAAAACCAAGCATCATAATTTGTCCATTCTCTGTGTTTTGAACAACTGTCGGAATTAATCCGTCTGGGTATTTTTCAAATTTTAAAGCCAGCCCTTCATTTTGCTGTAAAATTTCCATAATTAATTTTTTAAGTAATAAAAAATGCCTTTAACTCGTCTGAATTAAAGGCGCTTGCTTGAAATATTTTTATCTAGAATCAATGCTCAAAAAAACATTCCCGACTTGCGCCGAAAGAATGATGATGCCACTGATTTAAATAAATCCAAATTTTCATAATAAATAATTATCCTAAAGCTACTTTATAACCGCCTTTTCCATATCTCATCCAATGTGCTACGCGCGTAATTGTCGTTGTAGAAACACCCGTTTTCTCAGCAATTTTTCGATAAGCAATCCCCTCTTGCAACATTTGAGCAACTTGATAGCGCTCTGTCATTGCTTGTAACTCTGAAATTGTACAAACATCACGCAAAAAATTCTCAACCTCCTTTTCTGTATTCAAACTTAGAATCGCTCTTGAGAGCTTTTTCCCCTCTTTATTAGGCCATTTAAAATCTTTTACCTTTTTCATTATTCTATTCTAGTGTATTAATTCGTTAACACATTAATACAAAGAAATTTGGAAGTCAAGAAAAAAAATCAAATAAATTGAATTTAAAGTTCAAAAAAAGTAAAATTAGGGTGACTTTTATCTTATTAAAAATAAAATTATGACATTTTTTTGGATTTTACTAGGCATTCTAATTCTTTTATCAATTTATGCTGTCTCTATTTATAATAGAGTAATCAGGCTGCAAAATAACCGAGAAAATTCATTTGCAGACATTGATGTACAACTCAAGCAAAGACACGATCTCATTCCCCAACTTGTGAATGCGGTCAAAGGCTATATGAAACACGAAGAAGGTGTCTTGACCAAAGTAACACAAGCTCGTACCAATGCGGTTAATGCGAGTAATATTAACGACAAAATCACTGCGGAAAAACAATTAACAACCGCCTTAAGTGGTTTAAATATAGCAGTGGAAGCTTATCCCGACCTCAAAGCAAATCAAAATTTTATGCAACTCCAAGAAGAAATTTCAGATATTGAAAACAAACTTGCAGCAGCTCGTAGATACTTCAACTCAGCAACAAAAGAACTTAACAACGCTGTTGAGGTTTTTCCAGCAAACCTTATTGCAGGCATGTTTGGTTTTAAGGAAGAAAAAATGTTTAACCTGGGTGAAACAAAAAGAGCGGAACTCGACAAGACTCCTGAAGTAGATTTTAACTAAACAAGCTTTGGAATACGTAGGTCTTCAAACCCAAATTTGGCGCAATAATTTTAAGTCTACCTTATTGCTCGTAGCATTTCCCGGTCTAATACTGGTTTTATCTTGGATTTTCTTCTTTTTTATAAATGATGCTAATACAAGTAATCTGAACCAAATAAACCAAGAATTTCTATATGCCTTTCCTTGGATTAGCGGAGCTGTTTTAGTTTGGTTTTTAATTGCATATTATACACACTCAGCTCTGATTAAAAATGCCACAGGAGCCGTCCCTTTATCTCGCAAAGACAACAAACGCCTCTACAATTTAGTTGAAAACCTCTGCATTTCTCAAGGGATGAAAACGCCTAAAATTAACGTAATTGCTGATAGTTCTTTAAACGCATTTGCAAGTGGGATTAATGAAAAAACCTATACAGTAACACTTTCAACCGGGATAATTAAAAAACTAACAGTAAAAGAATTGGAGGCTGTAATCGCACATGAACTTACCCATATTCAAAATCGAGATGTACGCTTATTAATAGTTTCAATCGTTTTCGTAGGTATTTTTGCCTTCGTTTCTGAAATGGCTTTTCGAATGATAGGCAGAGGTAGTAGAAGTAGGGGTAAAAAAAACGGAGGAATTATTATTATCGCTGTTCTTGCTTTTGTTGGATACATCCTTTCTATGCTTTTTAAGTTTGCTCTCTCTCGTAAGAGAGAATACTTAGCAGATGCCGGAGCTGCACAAATGACGCGCCATCCGGAAGCATTAGCTTCAGCACTGGAAAAAATCTCACAAGATTCTCGAATTGAAGCGGTCAAAAGAAAAGATGTCGCTCAGCTATTTATTGAAAACCCAAAAGAAAAGAAGAAATCATTCTTGACAACCCTTTTTGCAACACATCCGCCTATTCAGGAAAGAATTAAGGTTCTTAGGCAATTTTAGCCTAAAAATCACTTGCCTTTTTAAAAAGAAACAAATAAAATCCATCCCTCTCTTTATAATCTCATCTAATGAAAAAAATAAGTTCAATCCTGCTTATATTCATTTTCTTAATTTCACTTTCTCCTGAAATAAAAGCGGAATATGAAACATGCACTTACACAGAAGGCATGTTTATTTGCTATCAAGATGGAAAAGTCAAAAGAGTATATTGTAACTATAATGATTCTTATGAAGTCATTGAAGCTTGCCAAGAGCGCATAAGCCAAAACCACAAACACAAAAGATTCTTTCGTCAAAAATGGAAAAAACACTGTGAAGAATCAGCTCAAAAAAAAAGAGGAGAATACTGCCAAATGCTCAACACCAATTTCTTGTACTACCGCGATGAGTTTTTAAACCTCTTTCTGGAAGATGTACCTCAATAAGAACAAAAGCTATTCATCTTTCTCATCAAAAACATAACCATAGCCATAACGATTCTGAATATAGTTATTGTCTTTGCCTAGAAGATTTTTCAAACTACAGATATGAACTCTCAGGGAATTCAAGCTTTTTTTATCAAACAAACTGGTATTTCCCCACAAATGCTCTATCAAATCTTCTGCGCTAAAAAGCTTATGTGGATATTGTAGAAACTTCTTCAAAATCAGAAAATCAATCCGACCAAGCAGAACCTCTTTTTCGCCGATTTTAAGTTTACCTAACTCAATGTTCAACTCTAAGTCATCATGAATCAAAATATTGCTGGAATTGTTTTTACATTGAAAAGATTTACGATAAGCCAGCTTGATTCGCGCAATCAAATCCTGTAAATCATAAGGTTTTTTAATAAAATCATCTGCACCCGAATTTAAGCTGTTCCAAGATGAAATTTCTTTAATATCCTTCGCTGTTAAAACAATAATCGGCGTTTTGTTTTTACGGGTACGGATTTCTTTTAATAAATCCAAGCCTTGTTTTTCTTCTTTATTTTCGGATAACTGGTGATCTAAAACAACAACATCGTGTTTTTTAGTCATGATTTCGTATTTTGCATCATCATAATTATCAACAGTCTTAATATTCCTTGCTACCTTTGCAAGTTGTTTTTTAAGAGTTTTAAGCACTACCGTTTCATTATCTATGATCAAAATATCCATTTTATTTTTTTTGTTAAAAGTATAATAATCTTAGCCAATAAAGAGTAAAAATCAAATAAAAGACGTTTTTAAAAAGCGAATCTGACTGGATTTGAACCAATATCCCCTAGAGCCATGTTAAACTAGGTGTTTTACCTTTTAAACTACAGATTCACAAACTTTGTTGATTGATCTTTGAATCTATTATAAAAGGTAATAATTAAAGAATAATTAAGGATTAGGACTTTTTTTCCAAAAAAGCAAAAAATATAAATTTAGTCCAATTCCCTTAAATAAAGACATAAAAAATCTTTTCCTATATTTTTGGAAAGAAAAATGTTAGATTTTCCTTTCCAAATTCCAAACTAATCCCCATCTCTCTTAAAATTTTAAAAGAAATTTGTAAAGCAATTTCTCTATAATTATTTTTATCTTCCTTGAGAACCTGCTCCAATTCTTTTTCTTTAAACAAATTAATCTCTTCGTTATAGTCCATGGTAAGTCTCTTTTCGTTTGTCTCAAAATTTAATTTCACAAAAACAGAATTATTTAGGATTCTGTAAAAAATCTGGTTTAAAGCTCTCAAAGCAGAGTCACGTTCAATTTTTAAAAATATCTCAGGTTTAATTTCCCCTACCTCAACTCTTATTTTGTTTCTTTTTATAATTTCTGCGTTTGAGTTAAGCATAATTTCAATGAGATCCGATAAAAAAACATTCTGAAAATAAAATTCAGGCTTTTTTCCTAAAAGCAAATCTTCGTGTTCGGTAAATAAAGAAATCATTTTTATCAAACCCAAAATTTCTTTTTTATTCTTTATTTTGCCTTCCTCCAAGTGACAAGCAAGAATCATAAGAATATTTTGAATTTCGTGCTTTAAAAAAGATTTAGTAATTCTCATGTTATAAGATATATTTAGTTTTGACATTTACTTGCCACAAGATTGAAAGGCACTATTTTGATAAGAATTTTCATTAAAATCTTATGAATATTTTAATCGTGGAAGACGAAATAATCGTTGCTTCCTCTATAAGATTGCTCTTAAAAAAAATACCCTTTGTTAATTTTGTTGATATTGCTCATAATTTTGAAGAAGGTTTTCAGAAATTTAATTCATCTATTTTTGATATTGTCCTTGTTGATATTTTTCTCGGAGAAGAAAAAAATAATGGTTTTGATTTGTGTGAAGTCATTAGAAAACAAAACAAACAAATTCCTATCATTATCATCACGGCATATCATTCCATTCGCTACATAGAAAAAGCTTTTTCCATAGGTGTAAACGATTATATCACCAAACCTTTCAATCACAAAGAAGTTGAGCTTAGGGTAAAAAGATGGTTAATGCTTTCTAACCAAATTACAACGAAAACCAAAATCACCTATCATAAACTTTCTTTTGACCCTGAAACAAATTTTTTTTCTTTCAAAAAAAAAAAAAGAAATTTAAGTAAAAAAAATAAGATTTTACTTTTGATTTTTTTGCAAAAACCGGAAAAAGTTTTATCTTGCAATTATCTAAAAGAAAAACTTTGGGGTGATTACCTCAATTGTGAAAAAAGTCGTAATATTCGCTCAAACATACAAATTTTAAGGAAAAATTTACCAAAAGAGTGTCGTAAATGGATTAAAAACATTCGAGGTGAAGGATATATCTTGAAAAAAGACGATTTATGAATTATCTTTTTTCTAGTTAAAAATCAACAAAAAGAATATGACTAAAAAAATCCTCATACTGGAAGATGAAAAAATTATAGGCAAACTGTATCAAAAAAAATTAGAAAAAACTGGCTTTGAGGTCTTGTGGCTAGAAACAATTCAAGAAACCAAAGATGAGTTTTTTAAATTCAAACCTGACATTGTGCTGCTGGATCATAGTATCAAGGGAGAAGAAAAATCAGGGATGGTTTTAGTTTCAAAAATTCGCAAAGCTCTGCCTCAAGCAATGATTATTATGCTTTCTAACTACAGTGACTTTCACTTGAAAGAAAAAGCCTTAAAAAAAGGTGCCGATGAATATTTAGTAAAAATAAATAATCCTCCCGCCGTACTGGCAGAGCTTCTCAAGAAAAAATTTTTATAAGCTTTTTAAGGTAATTTTAAAAACTGAACCATTTTTTTCATTATTTTCAAGCCAAATTTTGCCTTTATGCAAGTTAATAATTTTTTTACAAATATAAAGCCCCAAACCGATTCCGGTTGTCGAGCCGATTTTTTCTGTTTGAAACTTCTCAAAAATCCTTTTCTTGTCTTTATCTAAAATACCTTTCCCCGTATCACTAACTTTAATCAAAAGAGTTTTTCCCTCTTGGGAAATTTCTAAGGTAATTTCACCTTTTTTGGGAGTAAACTTGATGGCATTTGTTATTAAATTATGGAAAACCTGTAACATTTTTTGTTTATCAACCCTGAAATATGTTGTTTTCTTAAGTTTATTTTTCAAAGATAGTTTAATTTGCTTTTTCAAAACAAGATTTTGACAAGAGTCAAAAACAGATTTGATAAATTTATAGACATCAATTTTCTCTAAATTCAAAGAGATTTTATTTAAATCATATTGTTGAACATCAAATAAATTTTCGGTTAGTTCCTTTAAATTATTGAGAGAGTCTTCTATATTTTTAATTTCCTCTAGATTAAAGTCTTTATTTTGCTTATTCTCTAAAAAATCTTCCAATTGAAATAAAGCTATGCTCAATGGTGTGCGAAATTCGTGAGCAGTAACAGCTATAAAGCTGGATTGCTGTTTTAGTAATTCCTTGATTTTTGTATATTGATCTCTGACCTGTTTGGTTTTTTCTTTAATCATAAGTTTCATCAAGTTGTTTTCCTCTTTTAAATTTTTCTTCAGCAGAATATTCATGAAACAAATTTCCAAATTTTTCTTTAAGTTTAAAATTAATTCTATTTCTTCCTGAAGATAAGGTTCTTTATTTTCTTTTGTTCCTAAGACAAACAGTCCAATTATCTTTTTTTCAGAAAAAAGAGGAACACATACCGAGACATCTAATTTTTCTAAGACCGTTAAAATTTTTATTCTATCTTCCGCAGATAAACCCAAAAAAGGAATTTCTTCCTTTAGAATTATTTGGGTGTTGTTTTTTTCCAAATATTCGGTAAAAGAATCTTTTATGTATATTGGAATATCTATTTGTTTCTTTTGAGATCTGATTAGGAACACTTTTACTTTACTGATGTTTAGCTTAATTATGAAATTAAGTTCCATTCTGTTGCGTAAATCCTTGTAACTGTCACAAAAAAGCATTTTTGAACACATTTCAGCAACAATCCTTTTAAATTCACGTAAATTGTGAGGAATAAACTTAGGAAAAACACCATTAAGTAGTTGGTAGATATAAATTCCTAAAATTAAGACCAAAACATTGATTAATATCTCCATTTGAGGTAGACATTTTTTCAACATATACCCTAGAGATAAAGCAATTAAAATAATCAAAGTAAAAAAGACAATTTTACGCAAAAGATTTGAAGCAAAGGCAGAAAGGTTGAAAAAACGATATTTAGTGATTGAGTAAAAAGTAGCTCCTATAAAAATAAGGTTAAAAAGTACTGCTTCTGCTTGCAGCAGATAAATGTCAAATTTTGGTAAGATGGTATAAAAAAGATTCATAGACAAAATAGCTATTGAAAGACCAACAAAAGATACTAATGTTTTCTTCTTTTCAATACCTCTTAAAAAGTTAATTTTATTTAAAGCAAGCCAAATAGCCAAAAAAGAATTAAAGAGAAAATGTATAAGATAAAAAGAATGAAGTGGTCCATGGACATCGGCAACAAGCTGTCTATCAATGATAATCTCTGATTCGTATACTAATGGTGTAAAACAACTAAAAAATGCAGTTAACAGCGTTACAATAAAAAATGTTGTCTCTACTTTGAAGGAGTATGCTCTAATTTTACGAGGATAATAATATGCAAAAGCACACAATGAGAAAGTAATAAAAATTGCAAAAGTAAAAGTTAGCCTAATGAAAAAAGTAGAAAGTTCTGGAGAAACAGGATCGACAAAAAGATATCCCGCATAAACAGACAACATCAGCAGGACTATGTTTATTGCATACAAAAATAAACTTTGGTTCGCTCTGGATTCTCTATCTTTTAAATAGATTAATCCTCCTATAGCCATTACCAAAAAACCACTAATCGAATATAAAAGAGTTGTGTATAAAGGCATGATGTCTTGAGTTAATTAGCACGCATGCATCATATCAAATATTTATTAAATCAAACAGCCGTATACTCAAGAATATCTTTGTATTTTTTAACTAACCAATCTGAGAGAAATCCTTCTTGAAAATATTTTTGTTTTAAAGCATCCGGCATGTTTCTAAAATTTCCTACTTTACCCGAACACGTAGGTTTTCCACACTTACAATCCATTTCCCAATTGCTGTCTTCAGACATTCTATAATCCCAAGTTAACTGTTCTCCAGGTTTGATATCACGCATAGCGATCACTTTGACTGAATCATTCAATCCGCAATTTGGCTTACAAGAATGATTAATCTTTTCGGCAAGTAGATTATGAGCATGTATATATTCACGTTCGCCCACTTGAATACAATGATCTCTCATAATTTTCGGTAAATCCATCTCATAGTCAGCTTCATATTTTTCTCCTTCAAAAACAGCAATAATTTCCCCTTTTTTAATATTTCCTTTCGCAAAAACTCCTTTACCAAACCCTTCTAAATCATGAATTTCAGCATAAGGATGATCTTCAGGGTGATTTTTTCCTAGTTTTTTTTCTTTTTTGTAATTTAGTAATTTTTCTATAAAACCTTTTTTATCATCATTCAAAAAAGCCTCTGAAAAATTTCTAAATTTCTTGCAGAACGCAATAGGATGACCATTTTCCAATACTCCAAAAAATTCAGAATCTGAAAGCGAGACAGTGATATCGTGTCCTTCTCCTAAATGCTGAATTTCAACAAAAAATGGTAATTCAAGTGCCTCATATGGTAAAGATTCCACAAAATTTTTTATAAAAGCAAAAAAGACACCCCCACGTGCACTAGGGTGTATTGCCATACAAGGAGAAAAAAAAAGTTCACTATCTGGATTTAATCCACAATGATATTTCATCTTTTTAAAAAAACTTTCTTCATCCGCAAGTAATTCAGAATCATAGTGTTGTGAATAAAGCAAAGGGTTTCCCATCTCCTCTGTCTCAAAAACTTCTTTAAGTGTTGTTCTTCTGCCAAAAATTAATCCTACTATTTTTCCTGAATGATTTTCAACAATGCTTGTTATGTAGCTAGCATCTTTAAGCTTTTTCTCAAAAAAAGCTGCATTTTTCTCTCGATCAACCCAATGAAACATGCCCTCAGGAAGAGGAAAATCCTCCATTTCTTCTAGGGAAAAGTATGATTTATCAGGCTGTCCAAAAAATTCTTGCGGAGAAATCGGATGCAAAGGATTATCTTCATGAAAAAGAAATTGTCCATAAGGAGGATTACGAAAAATTTCAACATAAAAATCAGATAGCTCTTTTATTTTCTCAGGTGTTAATTCTCGATAGTTGATTCTTTCGATTCTATGTTTTCCATCATTGACTATTTCTATTTTTTGCCTAAAAAAGTCCAACATACCTCCCATTGATTCCCTAAATTTAGTATTAAAAAAATCTCTTCTTCCTGAAAGCGCAGGCAATTTTTTTTCTTTTAAAGGTGCAGTTTCTCTTAGCCTGCATAAAAAGTCTTTTTCTGAGGCGTTTGTGGGTAAATCATTTTTTTCTCCAGAAGCAACACTTTTTCTTAGCTTATCTAAAAAATCATTCATAATAAAAAAGTTAATTATAAAGAACATATTTGGGCGGTCCAAAACCGTTAAAAAAACTTAGTTGTGAGTCCATATAAGCACCAGCATTTTCAACATGAACAAAATCTCCTTCTGCTAAGTTCACCGGTAAGTTGACGCTCCCCACAACATCTCCAGAGTCACAGGTACGACCAAAAAGTGTCATTCTTTCTTTTTCTTCAGAAAGTCGACGACCATCTTTGCCTATGGTTTTAAAATTATACTCCCAGTCGTGTACAGCAGCATCGCTAAAAGAAGTAAAAACACCATCATTAAAATAAACACATTTCTGCCCATTGCGTTTCTCTACAGACAAAACAGGAATGACCAAATCAATTGCCTCAGCAATAATACTTCGACCAAGCTCAATGATTATCTCTGGATCATCTGCCAGATTATCTGGCAAATTTTTTTCAATTGCATGGGAGATATATTGTAGAAAAACAGAAAGATCAAAATCATCGCTCTCAAAATAGTTTACAGGCAAGCCTCCTCCAACATTTAAAGTCTTTATTCCTCCTTGTTCCTGTGCTAAAGAGGCCATTAATTCTATCGCTTTTTCAAAACTTTGCATCTTGGTATTTTGTGATCCGGTGTGAATGGACAAACTTGGTACAAGATTTTTATTCTCTTTGATTGATTGAATCATCTCTTTTGCATCGCTTAAAATCGCCCCAAACTTTGTTGAAAGATTCACTTTCGCCCCATCATTCAAGGTTTGCAAGCGTACCGCCATTTCTACGGGTCTGCGAGGTTCTAAAAAATGAAGCTCTTTTAAAATTTTTTGAATTTCTTTCCGTGTTTGTACTGTATAATGTCGTACTTCATTGAAAAATGCATATCGAATGTCTTTTGAAGTTTTTATGGGATGGTTAAAAAGAATCTTTGCATCAGAATCCAGCGTTAAGACTTTTCTAATCTCTTCTTGAGATGCACAATCAAAGCAATCGACCCCCTCATCATTTAAAATTTCTAAAATTTCTTTTCGTGGATTCGCTTTAACAGCATAAGCAATCTTGGCATATTCATTTGTAGGTAAAAAGCTGTTCTTCAATAAAGAAATTCTTTCTCGCAGTTTTTTTTCATTTAAAAAACAAAAAGAATCTTCAGGATAGGCTGTTGTTATTTCTGCAATTGCTTCATTTTTAGTTTTTTTGAGAGAGAGAATAGGATTATTTCCAAGTTCTTCAATTTCATGAGCAGGAGGGTATTTTAATACTTTCATTTTAACATTTTTTAGATTTATTTAGCTTAAAAAAAACATTTGAGATAATCTTAAAAAATGCTTTGTCGGAAAAGCGTCGAAAATTAGGGGCAAATTTTTAAGCTTTAAAAAAGCCTTTTTAACTCTGTTTTTGCTTTTTCGATTTGCTCGAGAATATTTTTTAAAGCCTCTCTTTCACTTTTTTTAGCAAGTTTCTGATTTTCAATTAAATCTTGAGTAATAAATAAAATAATTGTTAATGGTGTAATAATTTTATGGTCTATTTGCCCTTTCAAAGCCTTTTTATCCTTTTTAGAAATACTCATGGGATAGTTTTACTCAACATTTAAAATAGCAAATAATCATTTAAAATGTCAATATTATTAACCTATTTTATAGAATTAATATTCTTTTATTCTGAATTGTCTTAAGAAAGAGAAAAAAATATACTATTTTTGTGATTTTAGCTTAATTCTACTTGATTAACTTTAAATTCCAGATGTCAATTGATCAAAATAAAATCATCAAGAAAGTCGGTTCTTTGGTTAAATCAATGGGAATTTCGAAAACAAAACTTGGAGAAGTTTTAGGTAAATATACCGATGATCCAAGAGTAAAGATCGCACGTGCCAGCAGATTTTTAACAGGCGAAAAGAAAAACATTACAATACGTGAGATTAATGCACTCTCTGAATTCTTTCAGAAACCTACAGCATGGTTTTTATTTGACGGATATGATGAAAGTTTTATGCTTAGGACTTCTGAAGGAACTGATGTAGACCTTTCCTTGGAATTGGGGAAAATACGTAAGAATCTAAAAAAAATGGGATTTGATGAAGACTTTATTCGAAATCAAATCAAACAATTAAAAGCCATGGAAGCCTATAAAACGACTCAAAAAAAATAGCCTTATTTTTTTGAGTAAAACTAGTTGAGTCAAATCAGCCTTGGTAGTTTTTATAGAGTTATTAATTATTTTTTAATTAACTTCCTTATGGCAGATCTTGTTTTTATGAGCGAGTTCAAAAAACTTGCTGAAGATGAAAAACCTCGCGAGAAACTTGCAAAATATGGTCCGCAGGCTCTTTCTCTGTGGGAACTGGTCGCCTTAATCTTACGCACGGGAGAGAGACATAAAGGCGGTCATTTTGAAGATGTTATGCAGCTTTCCAAAAGACTTGTTTCCGAATGCGGATTTCGCGGGCTTTTTAATCAAAAAGATTCCGCAGAACTAAAAAACAACCACAATATTCACAAAGGACACGCAGAAATTATTGTCGCCATTTCAGAAATTCAAAGACGTCTGCATGGTCGTTTTGACAGTTTCGATGCGTCTGAGCCAAGTAAAATTTTTGAAAAATTTAAGGCATTACAAAAAGCCAAACAAGAACAATGTTTTGTTTTACACTTAGACCCAAAAAAACGCTGTGTTTATCAAGAAATGGTCGCAGTCGGTCAGGCAAATTCAGTCGTAGTTTACCCCAATGATGTTTTACGTACCCCCATCTGGATTGGAACAAAGGAAATTATAATTATTCACAATCACAGAGGTCAGTCAAAAGCAAGCAAGGCAGATATCGCTTGGACTCTTGCCCTTGTCAAAGGGGCATGGTCTCTACATCAAATAAAGGTCAGCGATCATATTATTATCGGAGAAGACGGCTACTTTTCCTTCATAGAAAAAGACCTGCTATAAAGCCACCTCTAATTAAAAAGCCCATTCGAACTACATTCGTAATCTCTACAAGTCCGATACATTTTTTCAGAAGTTAGAAGGTGATTTTTGAACGCTGCTTTTAAGTCTGGTAAAAATTTTCGTATTAAAATATGTTCTCCTGACTGTTTGTCTAATTCTAAACCTTTCATAAATGTCTGGAATTTAGTTAAAAGTGTTTCTAAGACATTTATTAATTTTGGAAAAAATTTTTGTTCTGAAATAGAGGCAAGTTCCTTCTCTTCTAAATTTAGATTTTTCGTAAAAGATTTTAATTTAATTAAGACTTTGTTGTAAGATTGTATACAACGAGAACGTTTTGCACATGGGAATTTTTTTTGCAAAATTTACAATCGCTAAATAATTTTTACCCATTAATTCAAGCATTCCAGTTAATTCTCCCTTTAAATTCTCTAAATTTAGTCTAACAAAATCAAATTTGACTTTGTTATCCAGAATTTCTATGAAAAGTAATATTTCTTTTTCTGCCTCTTCCAAAGATCGAATAGCCTTTTCTTGCTCAGTTAAAGATTCCGTAGGATTTTCCTGTTCCGAAGGAAGGTCTGACACAATGCCTAAATCACCTGTTAAGAAAAGATTTTCAGTTGTAGACATGGCTGGTAAATTTAAAATATAATAGCAATTTGCCAATCAATTCAATCAAAGAATAATTAAAAACTGATTAAGAATTAGGACTTTTTAAAGGAATCTTTAGAAGGATTGAACCACTGTGCGTCTTCACGGGAATGCTGAATAACCCATTCAGCAACTAAATAAGCTAATTCATAAGCAGTTCTACGTTCATCATTTAAGTTCGTAAATTTTTTTTGATTTAAAAACCTGTCTAAAAATTCAGCATATGATTCTTCATAAGGCAAAAAATTTGGTCCGTTTTTCGATTCCAACTTTTCTTGTTCGATTTTGTAATGCTTTTCGACCAGATTTAGTAAAAATTTTATTTCATTTTTGAAATCAGCAAGATTACTTTTAGAAGTTATTTGTTTTAAACGTACTGCCTGTTGAAAAATCTTACGATGTATCGCATCAATTTCCGGGATATCAATATTGTTTGTTGAATCCCAGCTTTGTTGCAGAATATCCTGTATTAATTCATTTATCAGAACTTTTCCTCCGCTTATTTCAACAAAAGGAGGTTCAGATAGAATTTGCAGAAGATTTTCTTGCGGTTGCAAGCTTTCCAGCACCAAGCGATTTATCGCAGCTCTCTCTTCACTTATTTCAACTGCAGGAGGTTGAAGGATTTGTAAAAATGGAGATTGATTTGAGCATAATCTTTCCATAGCTCTTTAAATTAAAAGTTAAATTTATTTGAATAACCATTAGCCTAAACCAATTTATTTTTTTATTTTTCATCCAAAAATCCATTTTCTTTTAACCAGTTAGCATACAGAAGATCAAAATCAAAAATATGATCAACCACCCAAGTTTTTATATATTGGATTTTTTCTAAGTTAAGCTCATTAAAGTCAACATTGTCAGTATGGGATCTGCTCAAAAGCCAAGTAGTGTAAGATCTAGTCAAAAGCCAAGCCAAGAATTCTTGATGACAGTCTCGTGCAGGTTTTACTGTAGGATATTTGTGCCTCTTCAAAAAACTTTCTTCCTCCTCAAAATGCCATTCAATTAGATTTAAAAGATTTTCTAACTTCAAAGCAAAATTATTCCTTTCTTTAGCTTCTACCATCATTTCGATAGAAACAGAAGCTTCAAACATAATTTTATGAAAAGCGTCAATTACAGGTATCTTTATTTCATTTTCAGGATTCCAATAATAAGGAGATGATGCCTCTTTCTTCCAAAGAAGGTTTTGATCTAAACAAACACCAGGTTGAATTTGCTTTTTAATAAAGTCGCTGATTTTTGTACTACGCTCAGACACACAAAAAACATAAAAATTTAGTATTAATTAATAACAATCAATAGTTAAAAACTCGTTAAGTAATAAGGCTTTTTTTTGAAAAGAAAACATGTATGCTAAAAACATGAAAATAGCAATAATCGGTGCGGGAACAGCCGGGATCTATACCTCTTTAATGTTAAGAGATTTTTTCGGTGAGATTGTTTTATTTGAAAAAGAAAACGAAATTGGCAAAAAATTAAAAATCACGGGAGGAGGTAAAATGAATATAGGGAATAAAAAGTTTTCTAAAGAAAAATTTGTTTCAAATGAGCCCAACTTACTGAAAAATATTTACAAAAATCCCTTTTCGAAAGACGTTTTAAAACTTTTTAAAAAAACAGGCACACAGTACAAGTTTCAAGGGAATAGAGTAATTTTAAAAAGTGAAAATGCAGTAGCGGAAGTTAAACGTCTGGAAAGTTTGCTCAAAAAACAGGAGAATCTAAAGCTTAAGAAAAACACAAAAGTAGAAAAAATCAAAGCAGAAAGAAGTAATTTCCTTATAAAGGATGAAAAATTTGATTTTGTTGTCATTGCTTCGGGAAGTCGGGTAAAAATCGGCAAACCAAATTCCGAAGAAAAAAGCTATAAAATCCCCTCTTCTCTTGGACATTCAACTACCAAAATCAAACCCGCGCTTTGCCCTATAATTCTTCAAAAAAATATTTTCGCAGGTTTGGAAGGCATAAGCCTGGTTTGCCAAATTTTAAACCCAAAAGCTAAAATAAATTCTACAGGTAAGATAATCTTCACGCATCAAGGTCTTTCAGGTCCTGCTGTTTTGGATTTCACGGTTCACGATCTTGAAAAAGAAATTCTAATTAATTTTCTACCGAATTTAACTGAAGAAAGTTTCAAAAAAGAACTTAAAGCAAAACGCCAAGGCAGGGGGTTTATTAAGAAATTCCTTGCAAAATCTCTCCCCAAAAAACTTGTCACCTGGGTTTTAGAACAATCTAAAATTAAGAAGGATAAAATTATCGCAAATTTAAGCAAAGACGAAGAAAAAGAACTTATGCATAACCTTTATCGTTTTACTATCAAGAACCCAAAAAAAGCCCCCATTCAAGCCGGCTGGACAGTACGCGGAGGAATCAGTTTAAAAGAAATTCAACCCGCCACAATGGAATCAAAACTACATAATAATTTGTTCTTTGCGGGAGAAATACTAGATGTTACGGGGCTTTGCGGAGGTTTCAATATTAGCTTTGCGATGCTCTCTGCTAAAATAGTGAGTGACGCTATTTTAAGGAAGCAATTAACTTAGTTTGTAAAAACGATTTTTTAAATTTTTCAATTCCACATTTTGTAAAATTTATCTTTTTGGCTGCCCAGGTAGGATTCGAACCTACGAATGACGGATTCAGAGTCCGTTGCCTTACCACTTGGCGACTGGGCAATAATTTGTATTGACAACATTTATTCCTATTTTTCCCGCAAAGCGGGATACCTTACCTCTCAATAGGGATTTTCTAAATTTTCTATAAAAATGTAAAACATTTTTCTTATAAAATTTCCCTTCATTCCACATTTTTGTGGGCCAAAACTGCTTCATTTCGGTCGAAAATCTCGCTATTTCTCTTGGCGACTGGGCAATAATTTAATTGATTTCTTTAGCAATTATTTGATCAACTTCTTTTACCGCACGATCCAGCTTCCCGTCTGAATTGTAGATAATATAATCACATTGATCGGATTTTTTAATTTCGTTCTTTGAACTCTCGATCCTGCGTTCAACCTCCTCATCAGATATTTTACTTCTCTTTTTAATTCTTTCAATCAAATTTTCCACAGAATCAGGCATGATAAAGATTGAAACCAACTGGTCATCAGGTATGATGTTTTGTATCATCTCAAATCCTTGAATATCTACCTCACGAATTACGACCTTTCCAGCATCAATCGCATCTAAAATGGGCTTTTTTAAAGTACCATAATAATTTGTCTGATGCACAATCGCCCATTCTAAAAACTCACCATTATCAATTTTAGATTGAAAGTTTTCCTTAGTAACAAAAGAATAAACATTTCCATCTTTTTCCCCCTTTCTCATTTTTCGTGAAGTCACAGAAAAGGGAAAAATAAATTCCGGATGTTTCGACTTAATCTTTTCAATCAAAGTTCCCTTTCCACTGCCCGACGGACCTAGAATTAAAAAAAGTTTTCCTTTTGTTGACATTTTCAATATATCTGATATAATATAGAGAATTTTAGAAAAAAATCTAAAAACCAGATCAATAGTAATTATCAATATTTGGTCTGTAAAGTAGAATTATACTTGATTTTTGAAATTATTTCTGATAGAATAACCTAATCGGTCAAGAAGAGTTCCTTAAAAATTAGATATTAAAGTAGAAAGAGATAAGCTTGTTTTAAAAATAAAAAGCAATTTTTTCTCTCTCTACTTTTCGATACAGGGTTGCCTGACAGACAATCCTTACCGAATCGTTCTCTCTATTCCGAGAGATTTATATTCACCTTCCAAAAACAAAAACAAAAAAACATGTACCCATTGGTACAATAAAAATTTAGTGCGATGGTAAACCGCAATAAGCTTACCGAAGGAAGGTAGAGAGCAGCGAAACGCCTCGTCGACGTTTCACCGCTCTGGAAATTCTTATTTTATCTATTGATTGGTCTGATTAAAATGGAA
>JANQMV010000019.1 GCA_028279865.1 Candidatus Altimarinota bacterium
GGAAACATCAACTAAAATTAAAAAATTATTAACAGGTGCATTGAACCTCAAGGATTGGGAAGGAGTGGTGAGTTTTAAAATAATGAGTGAGTCGGATTATGCACGAAATGAATATGGACAAGCGGTTGATTTTAGTAAAAAGGGAGACGAGCGTTCCGCACAGATATTGAATCACTACAAGGAGAATAGAATCAAAAAATTGATTGGAGAAGATTATTATGCTTTGTATGAAATTTTAGGTAAAAAACTGCTGGGAGAATACTTAGACAAAAAAGTCAAAGAAGTGATGAATGTAGGAGAAAAAAGAGAATTGGGAGAAAAAACAATTGCTGAGATTATGCAGGAAATTAGTTTGCTTGTTAAGGAAGGACTCTTCTTGCATGAAGGTTTAGATAAAACTTGCGTGAATTTAGATTTCTGACATTGAATTTGAAATTGGAAGAAAAAAATTCGAAGATTTAGTTTGATTTGCTAAACTGGTTTTAGCTTTTTTTGTGTATGATGAAAAAATTGTTGGTTCGATTTTGCATAGTTTTTTGTTTTTTTATAATCCTTTTAATAGGGCTTGTTTTATTTACCCCGGAGCCTGCGTCTTTTTCCCGGAAAGCGGAATCTTCAAAAATTTTTGACCGAAATGGAGTCTTGCTCTACGAAATTTTGATTCCTGAGAAAGGCAAGCAGGACTTTGTGAAGCTTGAAAAAATTTCGCCTTATTTGCTTGATGCAATTATTGCCATTGAAGATCAGGATTTTTATAACCATTATGGCATTGATTTTACTGCCTTGATGAGAGCATCTTGGCAGAATGCTTATTATGGAGAGATTATTTCAGGTGCTTCTACACTTGAGCAACAGCTTGCACGGAATTTATTTAACCATCAGGAGAGAACTTATCTTAATAAATTCAAAGAGATTGCCTTAGCTTTGAAGCTTAATCTGAAGTATGAAAAAAACGAAATTTTGGAAAAATATTTAAATACGGTTTATTTTGGAAATTTAGCTTATGGAATTGAGGCTGCTTCGCAAACTTATTTTGGTAAAACCAGTGCGAAGCTGAATTTGGCTGAGAGTAGCTTTTTGGCAGGATTGCCACAGTCGCCGAGCGCCTTTTCTCCATATGTTGACTTGCAGGCGGGTAAAAAGCGCCAGAATAAAGTTTTGGATTCTTTGCTAGCTCAGTCAAAAATTTCTCAAGAGGATTACGAGAGTGCGGCTGAGCAAGATTTAAAATTTCAGAAACAAAGATTGGTAAAAATTAAGGCTCCGCATTTTGTGATGTGGGTCTTAGACCAATTGGAAAAAGAAGACTTGTTGGCAGAAATATCCAAAGGCGGTTATTTGATTACGACGACGCTTGATTTAGGTTTGCAGGAGGAAATTCAGAACTTAGCCAGTTTGCATTTGGATAAGCTTGCTTTCAAAAATATTACAAATGCCTCAGTTGTAGTGCTTGATCAAAGTTCAGGAGAGCTTTTGGCAATGCTTGGAAGTAAGGATTATTTTGATGAAGAAATTGATGGAGAGGTTAATGTTGCTTTATCCTTGCGTCAACCCGGCTCGACTCTGAAGCCTTTTTTATATGCCATGGCATTTGAAAATGGCTTGGCACCCGAATCCAGCATTGTCGATGAACCTGTGCGTTTTAATTCCGTAGACGGGCGTCCATATGAGCCGAAGAATTACGATCTTACATATCATGGATTAGTGACAATGCGTGAGGCTTTGGCGCAGAGTTTGAATATTCCGGCTGTAAAAATACTGGATTATGTGGGGATCAACTCTTTTTTGGATAAGCTGCATGGATTAGGTCTGCGGACTTTGATTCAATCAAGTGAACATTATGGTTTGGCATTGGCACTCGGCTCGGGAGAGGTAAGGCTTTTTGATTTAACTCAAGCTTATGGGGTTTTCGGGAATGGGGGTAACAGAATTTCTGTTGAAACTATAAAAGAAGTATCTTCTGTTAATTCTGAAAGCTTAGGTTTCAGATTCCGGACAAGTTGGAATGAAAAAATTTTTGAGCAAGACGCTGCTAATCAAGTAACTTCAATTTTGAGTGATAATTATGCAAGAACGCCTGCTTTTGGTGATGATAGTCCTCTTAAATTTGATTACCCGGTGGCAGTTAAAACCGGAACCTCCCGTAATTTTCGAGATAATTGGACAATTGGATATACGCCGGTGCGAACTGTTGGTGTGTGGGTGGGAAATAGCGACGGTAGTCCGATGATTGATTCTTCCGGAATTACGGGGGCTGCGCCTCTTTTTAACAGTATTATGAATTTGGTAATGCGAGATTTACCGAAGAAAAATTTTAGAGAGATTGAAAAAGGAAAAAAAGCGACTGCTTTTGAAGAGTTTGCGCAGGAAAAACAAACTAATACCCTTGAAAAAATGAAGGAGCAGAGCTTGATTGCTTATCCTTATGAAGGAGACATTTTCCAATTGAGCTTAAATATCCCTTTGGAAAAACAGATTTTGACATTTCGGGCAAAGGCAGAGGGAGAATGGTTTCTGAATGGAGAACTTCTGGGAGAGGGAAAAACTCAGGATTGGCAGATGCAGAGAGGCGAATATGTACTGAAATTTTTGACTATTGAAGGCGAAGCAGATGTTAAATTTTCTGTGAGGTAGAATATTCTAAAAACTTACTTTTTTCCCTTTTCTTTTTCCCCTTTTCTACTCGCAAAACCTTCTCCGTCAATATACTCAAAAAATTCATTGTAAAGGCTGTGTGGGTCGGGGATTTCCTTAGAATGTTTAATGGGGCACCAGTATTTTTCCGTACGACCGGCGATTTCTTTGCCGTAGGCCATAAGTCCGTTGCCATATCCGCAGTAAACACAGTTTAATTTTTGCATAAGGTTCAGGTAGGCTAGCTTATGTCTGTCAATGACGATGTAGTTACTTCTTTTGACTTTTGGAATGCCATACAAAGTAAAGCAAACACGGTGGTAGATTTCCAAGAAAATATCGAAAAAGAGAAAAGGTACAATCATCATGTAGATAAAGGGAGCGCTGATGAGGTGTCTAATTTGTGCTGTAAAAATATACTTGAGTAAGTTGACTTTTAGTTTTTTGTGAAAACGGCGCAGATTTTTATTTACCGTTACTTTTTTACCACCAAGATCTTCAACCAACTTTTGGCGATAGTTTTGCAGTGCGGATTGTATTTGTGAAATTTCTTCGAGAAATGCTAGTTTTTTTTCGCTTGTCAGCTTTTTAAATTCTTTTTGCTTTGCTCTTAGGCTTTTTTTTATATCGTTTATATTTTTAAACATAGTTTAGGTAGTTATTTTTTTGCTTGATTTAAATATACATGATTAGGATTGTTTTGGTAAATTTTCAACGCTAAGTGTGATAAAAACATGTAAAGTTTAATGGCGCAACACAGATAATTTGCATTTATCTATAGTTTGGATATAATAATTTGAAACGTTGAGGCGAGGAAGAAAAGGCTCCTTAAAAATCAGGCACTGTGACCGGGAAAGAAAAGGTCTTGAAACAACAAGCTTCTAGCTGCCAGCCTTGAGCTATGAGCTTAAAACAAAAATAA
>JANQMV010000025.1 GCA_028279865.1 Candidatus Altimarinota bacterium
AAATTTTAAGTTAAAAGAAGAGAGGATTGAAAATTGAAGCAATTTATTTTTGCAGCAAGTTGTGTACTGGTAATGGTTTTTGCATTTGGTAGTATTGCAAGTGCAGATTTGAATAATGGACTTGTGGCTTATTACTCTTTTGATGGTGATGCCAATGATGAGACAGGCAATGGTCATCATGGGATTGTGAGTGGTGCTGCCCTTACGACTGACAGAAATGGAAATCAGAATAGTGCTTACAGTTTTGACGGGATAGATGATTATATCAAAATTCCCCATCATGCTGACTTGAATTTTGGTGGAGATTTCTCCATTTCTTTTTGGGTAAATGCTTATGATGTTTCAGGTGCGCGAGTTATGCTGGCGAAAGGGCAAGATTGTAGAAGCGGCTATTTTTTTGGCTGGGGAGGTCCTAATGGTTTTAAGTTAAGTTATGAATCCCAGTGGTGTAAGACGAAAGGGATTGGCTACCCTGTACCTAGGGGAGAGTGGCACCATGTTTCCGTGACAGTGGATAATACAAATTTAAAAATGTATTACTATTTGGATGGTGTCAGTGTGAAAGAAGCTGATATTGAATCTTTTTCAACTAATAACACTTATCCTTTAGTGCTTGGACGTCATTTTTCTTGGTATAATGGAGGAGGGGGCTATAGTTATCCTTGGGTAGGAGATTTGGATGAACTGAGGTTGTATAATCGTTTGCTTACAGAGGCAGAAGTTCAGGAGGTCTATAATTTAGGTAATCCAAAAATTACCATAACCCATCCTCAGCTGCCTTCTGTACAGCGTGCAGGAGATCAAGTGTTGATTGCTTGGAATTCAGAAAATGCTGATTCTAGTGATGAAATTATGATTTCTATGAAGCGCCTTTCTGTGCCTGTTGTTCAATTAAGTCCCGATGATCAGAATTGGCATGAATTTGTTTTGACGGATGATAGCAATGACGGCTATGAAGTGGTCACAATACCTCTAACCGTAGAAGAAGGCGATGACTGGCATTTTTATGTCAAGCATGTTGACAGTGATGCTTGGGATAGCACTGATCAGGCTTTTGTTGTTAGTAATACTAAACGTAATTGGGGAGTGCCTTTTATTTCTCAAAAAAGCTATCCCAATAATATGAAGGAATCGGCTTGTGGTCCTACAAGTGTTGCAATGCTTCTGCAGTATTACTATCCGAATTCTCAGATTGATATGCCAGTGATTTACCATGCAGGTACGCAAATGTATACATATAACAGTGGACCTGCAATTGGCTATCGTAATCTAAGCTTTGTGACTAACTTAGGCGATACTGGCATTGATGAAATAGCCCCTGACTACCAAATGTATGTTGGTAATCAGGGAGATTCAAGAGGAAACATTGATTATATTTCAAGTTATTTAAATAACATTTGGGGGATACAAAATGCTGGAATTGCTCTAGGCGAGAATGGTGTATACGAAAAAATAGAAGAAGGACCTCTCTTGTGTCGTGTATATGCTCATGGAAATACTGTATGGGGTCATTTTGTTGTTGTCAAAGGAATAGATAATAACGATACACCTGCTTATAGAGGAGATGATACTATCTATATTCATGATCCTTATAATAATGGCTGGGGATCTTGGGATACTGATGGTCAAGATAAGTCAATTATTTATCAAGACTTTTTTACTGATGCTCAAAAAAGATGTGGTACAGACTCTAATGGTAGCCCTCTTTATTGTTATGAGCCTTGGTTTCGATATGCCTATCAGCTAACTCCTCAAGATTCTCCAATTGAAAGTCTGTACTCACTAATTGTTGATACCGGTCATAATGATTTTGAAGGATATGGAAACCCGCATGTCTTCACCCTTTTTAACGAAGCGGAAGAGACTCTTGCGGGAGAACCTGTCTGGAAATTTTATTACGGCAGTGGCGGAGATTGGTATTATCCCACAGAAAGCGGGCAATCTGCCCGGTGGACTCCAAATATTGCAGTTAGTGGTTATTATCGAGTGGAAATACGATACCGTGCGGACAACTACAGTGGAACAGTTGGTTATGAGATTTTTGATGCTAATAATATATCATTAGTCAGTGTTGATATAAATCAAAACAATCCTACTGACGAATGGAGAAACAGTATTATTTCAAACTCTGTGTATTTGGAAAACGGCTGCTATGTTGAAGCTTACAATATTCCATCAGGAACGAACATTGATGCTGTTAAATTCACTTTTTTGCATCAATAGGATTCAAATTTTTACCAAGTTGATAAGTAAATCTCTTCTGAAACAATGTTTTAATTAGTTTTAGAAGGAAAAATCGCTCCATATTTCTGAATTTAGGAATATGGAGCTTTTTCAATAAAAGCATCTCACTCCAAGGTAATAGTATTAACAAATTTTCCAAATGTATTTATTTTTTTTGCATTACTTTCTTCCTGAGAACAAATTTGATAAGCAATGTCGGTAATAACATCCTCGCATTCTTGTTTTCTATTGAGTTTTCTTAACTGCTCCTCTGAATGTGCTCCTTTAGGAGATACTAATACATTGTTTTTATATTGATTAAACTTGGTAAGACAAGATTCTCCCCAAGCCATATGTAAAATAGCTCCAGAATAGTGCTCATTGTCGTCAAACCCTAAAACATATGTTGTCTGGAATTCATAATTATAAACACCTAGGCTGTATATACCACCAAGACCATTACGCACAATTTTTCTTGATATACCACTTTGTAATATTTGCTTATTGTATTCTTGACAGAAAATAAGACTGTCGGTAGATGAACCATCTGGAAATGGTGTTTGGATATTTTCTTGTGAACAAACGCTAGACATAATTGTATCAATAGATGTGTTTGAATTCTTGGGGATTAAAATAAAAGTTCCGTATGCACTAGAAAAAGTCATCTTATTATTGATAAAATCCCTAATATCAACACCGAATTCTTTTGGATATTTGAAAGTTAAACCTGTTTTACTATCGAAAAAAGTTGCCCACTCTTCTTTTGTTGATATTTCATTAGTTGTTTTATTTTTATTTGCTTCATATTCTTCTTTTTTTAGCTTTTCTTCCTTGTTAGAAGCGATAAATTTGTTAACATTGCTGTGTGCTTGAATCTCCTCTTCTCCCGAGCCACTTTCTTGGCTTAAATCTTCAATTTTTCCTTCCTTACACCCGGACAAAAAAACAACACAAGAAATAAATAATATTTTTAACAAGAAAAACTTTTTCATAATAAATAGGTTAAATATTTATTTTAAAAAAGTCTATAAAAAAAATGACTTAATATCAATTATTGACACTTAATTTTGTGTTGCGAAATAATTAAAAAAATGAAGATCTCAGATTTAAGATCTTTTGCTTGCGACTTGCTTGTAAATTTTCTTAGCTTTTTGTAGGCTGAATGATGCGTAATAAAAATGCCATGAAAAAATTACTCTTTTTGGGAATTTCCTTTTTATTTGCCGGAGTGCTTTTTTGGCAGATTTCCTATTTTGACTTCAGTCAATTTCATTTTTACGGACTAATTGATGAGATTTTTTCTATAACGCACAAATCTCCTTCACTTTATTTTGATAAATATATTCCGAGCTTACTGCTAATGGGTGTTTATACGATTAGTTTGGTTTACGTTGCCCTGCTTTATAAAAAGAAATTTTCCCTTTTGATTGCTTTGCTTTTCGCGGAGCTGATTTTATACACACTTTTACCAACACTGAGTTTTATCTTTATTGGAATGGCTTTTGCTTTGGGTAGTTTGATGCTCTTTGTTCAAGTTACGCAACAACATAAAGTTTCTGTTAAGCTTAATTTCTTTGATTTAACTTATAGAGGAATTAACCAATTTGTACGTTATGCTTTGATTATTTTGTGTTTGTATAATTTTGTTTTGATTAAAAATCAGCCCTTTATGATTCCTGTTTCTGCTCTGAATTCAGTTGTTAATCAGCTGGAAAAATCTTTTTTTGAAGCTTTACCCTTAAATGCAGGAAATAATTCAAACCAAGCAATTGATTTTAATGAAAAATTATGTGACAGAGAAGGTGTCGACACAAACGCTTGTCTGAAGCAGTTAGCTCAATTTATGCAGACAGAAAATTTACACGAAGTTGCTTCTAGACTGGGGCATGTTTCTCCGACAGAAATTAACTTGAGTGAGATTATTAACTTAAAATTTAGGGAAATTATTGAGCCCTACCAAATGTATTTGCCTTATGTTTTGACAATTGTGTTTTTCTCTCCTTTGTATTTTATTCTAACATTTTTAGTATTTATTTACGCTTTTTTAGGAGCTTTTATCCATGTGCTTTTGCGAAAAATAAAGCTGATTCGAATTGACCTTAGAGAGGTCCCGCAGGAATATTTGACCTAGGCTTTAGGAATTAGACTTTAGACTTTAAGAATTAGGGTTTAGAATAAAAGCACAGAATTTTTATTGTGCATGCAAGAAATTGATTTAAATAAATATTTAAACCCAAAGCAGCCTATTATTATTGCTGTGTCTGGAGGAGCTGATTCAGTGTGTTTGGCACACCTGCTATTTAAGTCAAATAAGTACAAAATTGTCTTGGCGCATTTTAATCACCACGTACGTGAAGAAAGTGATGAAGATGAGAAATTGGTAAAAGATTTTGCAAAAAAACTCGATTTACCAATTGAAATCGGACACTGGAAAAAGCCGGAAAAAAGTGAAGCAGCCGCAAGGAAAGCGCGTTATACTTTTTTACGTGAAATTCAGAAAAAACATAATGCTCAGTCTATTTGTCTGGGGCATCATCAAGATGACCAAGTTGAAACGATTTTATTCAATTTTCTACGTGGAACAGGAGCGAGTGGTTTAGCCGGAATGCCTTTTTTTGAAAATGAAATTCTTAGACCACTTTTATATACAACTAAGGAGGAAATTTTAGATTATTGTCAAAAGAACCAATTGAAATTTTGTTTTGATCAAACTAATTTGGACACAACTTATGCGCGGAATAAATTACGTTTAGAAATTTTACCTGAATTACAAAAGATTAATCCAAATCTTGGTAAAACTTTGTTACAAAACGCAGAAATTTATCGAGAATTAAGTGAGTTATTAAAAACACAAATTCAGCCTTTTTTGAATAAACATACAATAGAGATAAAAGATTTTTTATCCCTACCTAAAGCTGTACAAACTGAGTTAATTAAGCAAAAGATAAAAGATCACACAGAGCCAAGTTTTAAAAAGATTGAAGAAATTATGCGTATTATCCACGGAGGAGTGGGAAATAAATTTAAGCAATTTGATAAGATTAGGGTTAGTGTTGGTGCCGGGAGAATTACTTTTAAAAAAATAAAAGAATAAAATCACCTAATCTTTTATTTTATGAAAAAAATATATTTTATTTGGGCAATTTTTGGTTCATTAATTTTGCTTTTTGCCGGAATGACTGAAAATGATCCTTCCGCACTTGGGCAGGGTTTTGCATATTTGTTCTTTTTATTTATTATTTGGCGAATACTGAAAAAAGAAACAACAATAAGTTTGAAGTATTCATTAGGAATGTCTTTTATTTTAATTGGTTGGTTTTTTGCGATGGTTGATGAGGTGGTATTTTTTCCAACAAACCCTTTGTACGAAGGAGTCAGTTTGTTAGGAGATTTGATCTTGACGACACCTGTTTATTTATTAGCACATTATTTTTGGCTTAGGCTTAATAAAAAATATAGTTTTTCTTGGTTTGAAGCATTATTAATTGGTGGTTTTGGACTTTTGCTTGGGGAAGAGTTCTGGACGGGGATTATAATATCTTCAGGATTTTTAGGCTTAGTATTGTTGCCTGCCTTAATTTTAATTCATGGTTTTCATATGATTATGCCAGTGTATTTATTACGTAATGATTTAAAGAAACTGAAGCGTAAAAAAACGAAATGGAAATATTTTTGGGCAGTTCTCGTTTTGCCGATTTCATTTATTATAGGGGGATTTTTGGTAGAGGTAGGTAAATCAATGGGGATAACGTAAATAATTATTTTGTAGTGCTATTAGGCAGTCTGTTTGTTATATTTAGAGAGTACTAACTAATTTTTTTGTGACTCAATCTTTAAAGGCAAAAGAGGGAAAAATTACGCAAGAAATAAAAACTGTAGCTGAAGCAGAGCAGTTTGATGTGCAAAAATTAAAAGAATTAATCGCTGATGGTAAAGTTGTTATTCCTGCGAATCCTAATCATAAAAACCTAAAACCATGTGGGATTGGCAAAGATTTGAAAATAAAAATTAATGCGAACATTGGAACTTCGCCAGAAGATTTTGAAATAGAAAAAGAATTACAAAAATTAGAAGTTTGTGAAAAATATGGGGCAGATGCAATTATGGATCTTTCAATTGGCGGAGCTCCGTCTAGTCCTTGTAAGGGTGGTGATTTGGATAAATTTCGTCAATTGATTTTAGAAAAAACAAGTTTGCCTGTCGGGACTGTTCCGATTTATCAGGCTTTTGCAGAAAGTGGAGGATATATTGATTTTAATATTGATACATTTTTAAAAGTTTTACAAAAACATGCTGAAGATGGTGTGGATTTTGTCACAATTCATTCCGGGATTACTCAAGCGTCAATATCTTTGATTGAAAAAAGAGTGACAGGCGTGGCTTCACGTGGAGGAAGTTTTTTGGTGAAATGGATGAAACATCACAATCAAGAAAATCCTTTATTGGTTCATTTTGATAAGATTTTGGATGTTTTATTAGAGTACGATGTAACAATTTCTTTGGGAGACGGTTTAAGGCCGGGAAGTTTGCATGATGCAGGTGATGAGGCTCAAATGGCAGAGCTTAAAAAATTGGGTGAGTTAGTTTTAGTTTCCCGAGAGAAAGGTGTACAAGCAATGGTGGAAGGACCGGGACATGTACCTTTTGATCAAATTCCAGAACAAATTCGTATTGCCAAAGAAGTATGCCACGGAGCGCCTTTTTATGTTTTAGGACCTTTGGTGACAGACATTGCAGCTGGTTACGATCATATTGCTGGAGCAATAGGTGGGACTTTAGCGGCACAATGTGGTGCTGATTTTCTGTGTTATCTTACGCCGGCTGAACATCTTCGATTACCAACACTTGAAGACGTGCGAGAAGGAATTATTGCCTCAAAAATTGCAGCACATGCAGCTGATATTGCACGTAAAATTCCTAAAGTTAGAGAGAGGGATGATGAAATGTCCCGGGCTCGTAAAGCGCTTGATTGGAGTAAGCAACATTCGTTATGCCTTGATCCGGAAAAATTTAAAAAGTACCGAGGTGAAGCTAAAAATAAGTCAGATGCTTGTTCAATGTGTGGAGATTGGTGCGCGATGAAGGATTTGTAAAAGTAATAAACATGAATATTCATTTTAAAAATCTTTCCTGGGTTTATTTTTTTACCTTAATAGGACTTCCTTTAGCTTATTTTACTAGGCTTTTGTATGCAAATAACTTATCTTTAAACGATTATGGGATTTTTTACGGATTGTTTGGTTTTTTTGGTGTATTTGAAATAATCAGAAACTGGGGTATTCCAAATGCTGTCAATTTTTTTGCTAATAAAGCGATCGTCCAAAAAAATAACGATAAATTAAAAACATTGTTTTGGTTTGCACATTTTTTACCTTTTGTTTTTTCCGTTGTCATAATTATTGGTTTGTACTTATGTGAAGACTTTATTTTTCAGACTTTTTACAAAGATGAAGTTAATATAAAGCCAATTTTTAATGTTTATTTATTTTTGTGGTTATTTCAATCAGTTTTTACGATTAATACTAGTTTTTTGGCTGTTTTTCAGAATCAAAAAATATCAATGTTTTTTGAATTTTTAAGGAATACAATTATTTTTGTTTTAACTATAATTGCCTTTTCTTTTTCTTCATCTTTTTTAATTCCTGTTTATGTTTATCTAATTGCATTTTTAGTTGTAGTATCGGGATCATTCTTATACCTTCTCAAGAAATATAATCTACATTTAGTTAAGTCAAAATTTTTTTTAAGTAAAAAATATTTTCAAAAAATTTTTTTATTTGCTTCAGCGATTGTGCCTGCCAGTTTTGCAAATACAATTTTTGTAACAACTGATACTGTTATTATTCAGTATTTTTTAGGTGCCAAAGAGGTGGCATTGTACGCAACGGCTGTAGCAACTTCTGAATTATTGTTGCTACTAATACAGCCTGCAACAAAAATTATTACACCATTAGTCTCCAAACTTTGGCATAGTTCCAAAAAAGAAGAAATCGCTACTCTTTTGCTTACCTATTTGGCATATATTTTTATTGTTGTCTTTCCTGTTGCATTATTTTTTGCTTTGGTTTCAAGTGATTTTATTCTTTTGTTTTTTGGAGAAAAGTTTGAAAGAGCCGGTTTGTTTTTGTTTGTTTTTAGCGTTTTTGCTCCATTGAAGGGCATAAGAATACTTTTTAATGGTGTGCTTTCCGCTATAGGTCAGCCTAAAAAAATTAGTGAAGTTACAACTAAAGTTGGTGTGTTTAACTTATTAGGCAGTTTGTTGTTTATTCATTTTTTCGGTGTTTTAGGGGTTATCATGGTAACAATCATTTCATTTTTATATATTATAATTAGTTTCGGAAAAGAGATTATTAAAAGAGTTCATTTGTCATTTAGGAACATTTCGTTGAGCAGGATCATCTTTTCAATATGTTTGTTTGTTTTGATTTCTCAATTGTTAAATATTTATTTTTCATTTCAGCTTGTTACAAACGTTCAAATTAATTTTTTGTTAAACAAAATAATTCTATTTATGTTTGCCGGATTTGTTTATTTGATTTGTTTATTTCAAATGAAGATTGTTGATAAAGATAAATTGATACAACTTAAAAACCTTCTTATAAAGTAAAATGAAATACATAAAAACTTTAAAAATTGAAAATTTTAAAAAAAAAATAAATTCTCATTTGTTTTCTTTAATTAATTTTAAACAAGAGCATAAAATTTATTCCTGTAATGCGGTGGAATTACTAACACCAAGCAGGTTTGACATTCTGGCAAAATACATATATGGCTTACATAGGCAAAAAAATGTTGAGGTAAATTGGGCAAAAGATTTATATAAAGAACATTTAAGAGTTTGGAGCGGCTTTGTGGAAGGTGATAAGTCTGGCAAGGATTCATTTGAAAAATACCTGCAATCTTTTAATGAGCTCTTGGAAAACATAGATAAAAAAGGCTTTGATGCAGAATCATCATTGATACCAATTACTGTCAGTAATTCTATAATTGATGGATCTCATCGTGTCGGAGCAAGTTTGGTTTACTCAAAAAAAATAGCTGCACTGAAAACAGATGAGCTATGCAAGCAATATGATTATCAATTTTTTAAACAAAAATTGCTGCGTCAGGACTTTTTGGATTACATGGCATTGCACTATACAAAATTAAAAAAAAGAACTTACATTGCCTTTGTTTTTCCGATTATTAACGAAAATGAGCGGGATGTACAAAAAACTTTGTCTGACTTTGGGGAAGTTGTTTATAAAAAAGAAATTATCTTAACCCGTAACGGCATACATAACTTAATTCACCAAATGTACAAAAATGAACATTGGATTCAAAATAAGGTCGGTGCGATCGAACATGCAACGCAACGTTATGTAAAAAATAAACCAATTAGTATGTATCTAATAGATACGGACAGTGTTGAAAAGATGCATGCTGCTAAGAAGAAAATTCGGGCAAATTTTGATAAAGGAAATTATCCGATTCATATTACTGATACACATGAAGAGGCTGTCCGTCTTGCGGAGCAACTGCTAAACAAGAACAGTCTGCATTTTTTAAATCATGCTAATTTAAACAAACAAAAAAAGTTTTTTGCTTTGTTTGAAAAATATAAAAATTGGATTGAAAGTAGTTCTTGCGACAAGGACGATTTTTGCATTGACTCAGGGAGTGTTTTAGCAGCATATGGGCTGAGAGATACTGATGATTTGGATTATTTATCAGTTATGGACTGTGAATCGGGAATTTTAAACATAGATAACCATAAAGCAGAACTAAAATATCACAAAGGTAAGGTCGACGAATTAACATATAACCCAAACAATTATTTCTATTATGACGGATATAAATTTTTGTCTTTAGAGAATATTTTATATTTGAAGAAAAAAAGATACAGCGTGACCAGAGAAGTTAAAGACGCGAGAGACTCTTTTCTTATCAAGAGGATTTTTAAAAAGCCCAATATTTTCAATAGCTTTGTAAAAAATTCTTATTTTAATTTTAAAATATTTCTTTTAAGATTGCCTCAAAATTTAATTAAGCTCATTATGAAATGTATTCCTTCCTCTTTAAAACCATTTGTTCGAAAATGTTATTATGCTTTTTTGTTAATAAAGTCAAAGGTGTCGTATTTTATTGAAATGCTTGGTCCTACGGAAAGAATTATCAAATACCTAGGATTTAATGTTTATTACAGTAAGGGGACATCATTAATTCAAAGAGTCAAAAGAGATGGGCAATATGAGCCTGAGATAACGCAAATATTGCTAAAAGAAGTTTGTCAAAAACCAAAAGCAGCATTTTTGGACATAGGAGCAAATATTGGTTTAATTAGCTTAAATATTCATGCTGTTTCTCCTTATACTCCAATATATGCTTTTGAGCCTGGTCCTCATCAAGCTGAATACTTTAAAAAAACGATTAAAGAAAATAATTTAACTTCCAAAATTGATTTTTACCCTATTGCTTTAAGTGATGAAGAAGGAGTTTGTGATTTTGCTGTGCATGACAGCAAGCATGCTTCAGGTGATGGATTTGTAGATACAGGTAGGGCTGGGACATCTAAAATTATAAAAGTACAAACAAAAAAACTGGATAATTGGTGGGAAGAGCACAGGTGTCCTGAAGTAGGTGTAGTTAAAATTGACACGGAAGGAGCAGAATTAATGGTTTTTAAGGGAGGAGATAATTTGATTAAGACACAAAAACCAACTATTTTTCTAGAAATGCAAGATGTTAATCTTAAAAAATACCCCTATGATGCGTATGATATTTTAAACTGGTTTAAACAGCGAAACTATCAAGTATATACACTTGCCGGGGATTTAGTAGCTAAAAAGAATTTAGCTGGTTATCTTTTAAGTGAAGAAATGTATTGTGCGCGCTTCGATGCAAAAGACTAACAGTTTATAATTTTTTGATGTTTCTTATTAAATATATAAAAAAAGTCTTGTTTCCTTTTTATAGCTTTTTAAAAGAAGTTATATACAATTTAAAACATTGGAATCAGCCACGGCTTTTATTCATAGGAGACTCTCATGCATGGGTTTTCGAGTATATAAAGCAAAATAATTTACTTCCGGAATTTAATATAAAAGTTATAACTGTGAATGGTGCGACAGCGCAAGGAATGCTTAACCCAAATTCAAAAAGTAATGCTTTGAAAATTTTTCGTAAAAAAATCAAAAAATACCCATATAGAGGTATTTTTGTTCAACTGGGAGAAATTGATTGTGGTTTTCTGATTTGGCATAGGGCGCAAAAATATGAAGAATCGGTTGATTTTCAGATGGAAAGATCTTTGAGTAACTATTTTAAGTTTGTTGATTGGTTGTACAAGGAAAGATGTCAAAATATAATTTTGACAGGCGCAATTCTCCCGACAATAAAAAATAATCAAGATTGGGGGGAAATTGCTTGGTTGCGGAGATTTATAAAATCAACGCAACGAGAGCGCACGGATTTAACATTTGAATATAACAGTAGACTTCAAAAATATACGAAAAATAAAAAGATTGGTTACATTGAAATTACTAAAGAAATTCTAAATAAAAACACAAACTTGGTTAGTGACTTTTATTTGTCTGAAAAGAAAATTGATCACCATCTTTCAGTGCAAAAAACAGCATCATTATGGATAAAAGAAATTAGAGACTATCTAAAATATGACAATAAATAAGTATATGCGTTTCACATCAATAGTTGTTACTTACAATGAAGAAAGGCGTCTGAAAGAATGCTTGAAAGCTCTTGATTTTTGTGATGAAAAAATTGTTGTTGATTTAGCTTCCAAAGATCGTTGTAAAGAGATCGCGAAATCAATGGGGTGTAAAGTTTTGGACCACAAAAGAGTTGATGTTGTTGAACAAGTGCGTGAATGGACTGTGCAACAAGCAAGCAATGATTGGATAATCTTTATTGATCCTGACGAAGTTTTTCCAAAAGAAGCGATACAAGAAATTGAAAGATCAATTCTGAATGATGCAAAGTTGGGCGAAATACGAATACCAAAAGTCAACCATTTTCAAGGACAAGAAATTAAATATGGTTATTGGGGAGGAAAAGCAGCTTTTTTAAGCATTTTTAAAAAGGAAGCAGCTGTTTTTAGCCAAAAAGTACACCAAAGAATTAAAGTTAAAGAAGGATATAATTACAAATTGTTAAACCAATACTCAATTAAACATTATTGGATTGATTCAACGGAACAGTTTTATAAAAAACATTTACGCTATGTTAAGTATGAAGGAGAAAACAGATATTCTCTAGGTATGCGTTTTTCTTATTTTGGAATGATTAAGGATTTATTATATAAATTTATTTTGCATTACGTAATCCTAAAAGGTTTTTTAGATGGACTACTTGGTCTGAAACTTTTAAAATTGTCAATGTGGTATGAATATAATGCTTGGAAAAGCTTAAAAAAATATCAGCCTACAAATTCCAATCCTATCTAAGTTAAAATGAAAATTTCAATTGTTACACCTTCATTTAATCAAGCTGAATTTATCGAACGTACGATTCTGTCAATTTGGAGCCAAGAAGGTGATTTTGAGTTAGAGCACATTATCGCAGATGGAGGTTCAACGGATGATTCGGTAAAAATTATTAAAAAATATGATGAATTATATAAAAACAAGAAGTTTAATTTTAAATGTAAAAAAGTAACTTTTAAATGGTGGAGCAAAAAAGATAAAGGGCAGTCAGATGCTCTGAATAAAGGATTTAAAGCATCAAAGGGGGACATATTAGGATGGTTGAATAGCGATGATACTTTTTGTAGTAATCATAGCTTAAAAAAAGTATTCCAAGCGTTTCAAAAATATTCGGAAGCAGATATTATTGTGGGAAACCTTTATTATATTGATGTCAATGACAAGCACAAGAACAAAAGTGAATATATCTCAGAACTTCCGGAAGGTCTTATTTCGGAAAAGGAAATGAAAAATCTATACCAAATTGATTATATCCCACAACCTTCTACATTATTTAAAAAAGAGGTTTATGAAAAATGCAATATTGATGAAAATTGGTATTACGCCATGGACTGGGATTTGTGGGTTACAGCCCATCGTAAAGGTTTTAAAATTTATAAAACAGACGATTTCATTGGAAATTTGCGCGTGCAAGAAAACGCCAAAACGACAATAGGAGGTATAAAAATGTATCGTGAAAAATTGAAGTTTTACAAAAAATATAAAACATGGGGGCTTAATCGTGTGAATTGCTATTTTTTCTTTATTCAACATTCTCTGAATAAAATACCTGTATTAGGAACTTTATTTGAAGTATTTGTAAAACTTTTAGGTAAATTAAGAAGGTTTTTATTCAAAAAAAGTTTACCTGTTAGTTAAAATTTAATTAGCCAATTATATATTTATGCTTTGGTAAGAGGCTTATTAGGTATGTAAAAGCAAAGCTAAAAGTAATTGTTATAGAAAAAGTAAGCAGATAAAAAATCCAAGTACTTTCATTGTAATCTGTAAAATTTATCAATAAATATGCAGCTACATATAAAATTCCATGATGTGTAAGGTATATTCCAAATGAATATTTGCTAAATAAGGTAAGTGTTTTAGTAATGATTTTTGGTACTTTTTTTAAACATACTTTATAAAAGAAGAAAAATGTTGTAATGAATAAGAATGGATTGAGAAAGCGTACTAGAGTTAGGGACTCCCAGGATAAATTGTAAAAATCATTGTTTAAATCAAGTAGAGTAAAATAATAATGAGAAATAAGAGATAATAATAAAATCATAAGAACGACAAGCCAATAAGATTTTATTTTTTTCAGTTGTCCCAGGATGTTTGAATTGTGTTTTGCAAAATACATACCAAGCAAAAAATATCCTAAATAAGAAATAAATGCACCGGCTAAATATGATTTTATAAGAGGTTGTAGAACATTGTCTGATTTGACTGTAAATAATAAGTATTGGGTGCTAATTTGCCAAATAATTTGTACTCCTACGGTAAATAAAATTGTTGCCAATGTAAAAAATTTGGTTTGAGCGAACTTGCGTAGCAATGGAAAAACAAGGTACAGTTGAACTATTAAGGCAATAAACCAGAGATGGGAAAAACTTGAGGCTGTACAAAGTTTTAAGAAAACAGCTTGGATATCAGGCAGATTTATTCCAATTGGCTTTAGAACGACAGAACTCAATAATATATAAGCGATTGAAAAAAATAAATATGGAGGAAGGATCCTTAATAAACGTTTTTTATAAAAGATCTTTGTATTAAAGCTCTTCTTATTAGTTGAAAGAGTTAAAACAAAACCAGAAATAAACACAAACAAAGGAACTCCAATATGAGCAAAAAAATCCAATATTGCCATAGTGACCATTAGTCCGTTGATATGTTTTATGTTGGTAAAATGCCCACTAACATGAATAATAATTACAGCTAAAATTGCAATTCCGCGCATTAAATCAATTTCCATGTTTTTTGCTTTTTGTGTCATTTTTACCTTTCTAGCGATTGGTATATTTTAAGCATTATAGTTTTTGTTTTTTGGTTTGAGAAATTATTTACAATATAATTTCTCATTTTTTGCTGATTCCATTTCTTGTTTAAGGATTTGTTTAGTAAGTTTGCAAATTCATTAGGTCTAAAACTTTTTGAGATATAGCCACAATAATTTTTCAAAACAAATTTACTGCCTTCGTTTGGACCTGCAACAACTGGAACTTCACAAGCGAGAGCTTCAATTTGCACTATGCCAAAACTTTCTGCTTTGCTTGGAAAAAAGAAAGTATCAGCTTGATTGTAGTACTTGACCAATGCTTTGTTCTTTTTTGCTCCTAAGATCTTTATATATTGTTTTAGTTTGTTTTTTTCAACTTGTTTTTCTAAAGTACTTTTTAAAGGGCCTTCACCTATAATTTGTACCACAAAATCTTTTCTGATTTTGAGTAGCTCTAGTACGGTTGGAATAACATCAAGCACCTTTTTACTCTCAATTAGATTGCCAACCATTAGAATTTTTTTAACTTTATCTTGCTTTTTTTTGTTCGGTTTAAAAAAGTCAGTATCAATAAAGTTTGGAACAAGCTTAGTTTTACTTTTTGTTTGAGGATTTATTTCTTGTACCTTGTTTGACATGAACACAGAAGGAACTGTAACTAAGTCAGTATTTTGTATGATTTGCTTTGTACGTTTTAAGTTTGCTTTACTAATAAAAGGATCTACGTAGATGTCGCTTCCATGTGTGGTGGCAATGAGTGGTTTTCTGTAATTTTTCTTTAACTCAATACCTGTATAAGAACTTGGAAAAAGAAAGTGAGTATGAATAAAGTCAAATTCCAAATTATGTTTCTGAATGATTTCATTACATTTTTTAGTGAAAAACTCACCTCGTTTTTGGCGATGCCTTTTAATCGGCAACATTAAAAAGCTTGGGTAATAAACTTTAACGTTTTCATAATTGTAATCTTCGTAACACGAGAAACGTGTGAAGTTTTGAAACAATTTAATTTTGCTTAGCAGTTTAGGGAAAAAAGGTTGTGGCGAAATAACGTTAATTTGATTGAATTCTGACTTAACTAAATCAACATAATTTTTAACGAAGTTAACATTATAATGATTTAAATCAGGAAAGCCATCACTTATCACAAGAAGGTTTTTTTGATTCATATTATTCATTTTTTTTCAAAAATTTACATAAAATTAAGATTTACTTTTCTAAAATATAAAAAACTGAGGAATTACCAAATTTTTTAATTGTTTTATCTCGAAAATAAATCTTATTCCAGCTAAAAAGAGAACTAAAAAGAGAATCAAGAATGGTAAAAAAATTTTTGCTAAAGACAGGTACTTTGCCAAATTGAATTAACGCTGAAGAAAAAATATTAATACATTGTTTTTTTCTCACAATTTTAAAGTGATTTTTTTCTATAATATTATCCATAATTTTTAACGGAATACCCCTTTCTCGCTTTGTTAATCCTGGTCTTGGTTTACGCCAATCTCCCATTGACACAAATGGTTCTCTTAATAAAATATATCCTTTTGATTTTAAAACTCTTTGCATTTCACTAATCACAAAAGAAACATTCGGTATATGGTGCAAAACTCCATAGCAGGTGATTAAATCAAAAGAGTTATCACTAAATGGCATTTTGCCAGAATCATTTGGTTCAATATAATTAATTTTTTTACCTTTTAGTTCCTGTTGATGAAATCTGGTACTAGGTTCAAGTATTGTAATATTTTCAATCTGATCAAGTAAAGGAATTAACTCTTCTCCATAAGCACCTCCAATTGATAAAACATTTTTAAATAATTTTTTTTTTAGGTATTTATAGCCGTGTAATTTGTTTAAAGCATGATAGCTATAGCTGTTTTTTTTAGAACCACCGTCTAAGTCAAAATATCCGTTTTTTTCATCTTCATACCATTCTTTAATTTGATTCAAAGTAAAACTATCGCCATAAAGTTTTTTGCCTTTTAGATATTGATCAAGAGTGTTTTCTTGCATTTGAAATGTTTATTTTGTATTAAAAACAAATTTAATGTTGTCTGGATAAATTAGTTCTTGATAATCACTATGGTTGGTGATTATTAAAACACAATTACTCCAGATTAAAACGTCGTCGAGGTTTTCTGGTGCAAAATCAAAATCTTCAACATATGGATCTGTGACTTTAAATTCTATGCTTTTCTGTTCTAAAAGGTCACAAACATACTTTGTAGGAGTTTCACGCGCATCATCTACGTTTTCTTTATAGGCAACTCCAAGTACCGCAACCTTAAGATCATTTTCTGACAAGCCATAATTTTTCGCTTTTTTGATCAAGCGTCGAACAGTGTGTGTTGGCATTTCATCATTTGTATGACGTGCTAGTGAGATTAGTTGATTATTTTTGGTATTTTCAGTGAGAAACCAAGGATCAATGGGAATACAATGTCCACCAACCCCCGGACCAGGAGAATGAATATTTACGCGTGGGTGTAAATTTGCGAGATCAATTGCTTTTTTCACATCAATATCAAGTTCTTCTGCAAGTAACGAAAATTCATTGGCTAGCGCAATATTGACGTCACGAAAGGTATTTTCCATGAGTTTGCAACACTCAGCTGTGGTTAAATTTGTAAGATAAATTTTCCCTTTAACAAATTTTTGATAAATATCTTTGGCTAAATTACACGATTTTTTTGAATCACCCCCAATAATACGCTCATTTTCAACTAATTCTCGCATAGTATGACCAGGGATAGCTCGTTCAGGACAATGTACAAGATGGTAATTTTTGCCAGATTTATCTAAGATTGGAGCAACAACTTCTGTACAAGTTTTTGGACGCACCGTTGACTCTAGAATAACTAAATTTCCCTCTTCCAAAACTTCTAAAACACTTTGCGTGGCTGCCTTAACATAACTTAAGTCTGCTTTTTGATTTTTAGAAGGTGTGGGAACTGCAATAATAAAAACATCAGCTTGTTGAATCTCAGAAGTTGCTTTAAAATTTCCTGCTTGAAAAGCTGCCTTAAATGATTCAGGTAGCCCTGGCTCATCAAAAGGACAAATGCCTTGATTTAGTTTGTCTATTTTTTTTTGGTCAATGTCAAAACCAAAAACATCATAACCAGCATTGGCAAGTAAGCTCGCTGTTGGAAGCCCCATATACCCGAGGCCTAAGACACATATTTTTTGCATTATTTTAGTAAATATTTAAGAATTTTTTGAGAAGTGTTTCCCTCTCCAAAAGGATTATCCCAATCCGTTTCAACTGCAAGCATTTTTTGAGCTTTTGCTAAAATGTCGTCAGAATCTCTTTTTGATAGAATATTTGCCTCAACTTCTAAGGTTTCCGGACGTTCCGTGTTATCTCTCAGAGTCACGCATGGTGTCTGTAAGATACAAGCTTCCTCCTGCAATCCTCCACTATCAGTAAAAACAAGCCTTGCATTTTGAATCAACAAAAGCATATCAAAATAACCAACAGGCGGAATGCAGATAATGCTTTTACCAGGCTTTATTTCAAATACATCCAACATTTTTTGAGTACGTGGATGTATAGGAAAAACAATGGGAGCATTGTATTTTTCTGCAATTTTATCCATACCCTCAAAAATGTTTTGCAATACTATCTTTTTATCTACATTTGCTGGACGATGAGCAGTAATTAAAAAGAAATCTTTTTCCTTCAAATTTTGATCTGCCATTATGTTGCTTTTTTCTTTTGCCAGTATGGTGTGATCTTGAACAGCATCAACCACTGTATTACCAACCACATAAACTTTATTCAAAGGTTTGCCTTCGGCAAGCAAATTATTATTAGCCTGAAGCGTTGGTGCAAAAAGATAGTCAGAAATATCATCAACCAAAATCCGATTAACCTCTTCAGGCATGGCCATATCACGACTACGCAAACCTGCTTCCACATGCCCAACCTTCATAAGCAGCTTTCTAGCTGCTAGCGCACCAGCTAAGGTTGTATTTGTATCACCATGAACTAAAACATGCGTTGGTTGCTCCTTGATCAGAACTTTTTCAATATTTGCAAGCATTTTTCCTGTTTGTTCTCCATGAGAACCAGAGCCAATCCTAAGTTCATAATGCGGTTTTACCAAGTTTAAATCTTGGCAAATCATGTGATCCATTTCTACACTATAATGTTGGTTTGTATGTGTAAGGAAAAAATCAACGCCCCTGTTTTGGCATTCGCGAATTACTGGAGCCATTTTAATAATTTCTGGTCTAGTGCCTAAAATAAATGCAACTTTTGGATTCATAATTAAATTTTGATAAATCTTTGAGCAATTTTGTCCCAGCTAAAATCTTTTAAAATAAGTTTTCTTCCCTTTTTTCCCATGACCTGATAATCAGATTTTAGCATTTTACCGATTTGTTTTTTTAGATTTTCCAAATTGGATTCCTCGTATGTAAGTCCATTTTGATTCTTAACCCTTTTCCTCATGCTTGGACTGTCTTTAATAATTACTGGCACTTCACAAGCTTCTGCTTCTAGCATACAGATAGATTCTTGCTTAGGCCAAACACCAATATCTGCAGCAGAATAATATTTATATACTTCTTTGTTCGGCTGCATAGTCATCCAAATAACTCTGTCCTCAAGTTGATGCTTTTTTAAGTTCTCTTTCATTGAATTAGTATACTTTAGAGAGCCATTTCCGATTAACATAATTTTAATTCTTTGATCCTTTAGCATAAATTCAGTAAGCGCATCAATCAACAACTTTGGACCTTTGTCATCAATAAATTTACCAGCATAAATGAAAACAATATCATCTTTTAGGATATTATTTTTTTGACGAAGTAGTTTTCTTTCCTTTTGATCTCTTCTAAACAAATCCGTATCAACACCAAGTTCAACTACTTCAATTCTTGTTTTAGGAATACTGTAATAATCTTGCATAATTTGCCTAGTCTCTTCTGTAATAGCTACAAATTTATCCGTACGTTTTTTTATAGTTCCCATAAACAAAAGACTGAAAAACTTGTATACAATCTTTTTAAGCCATTTGTTTTGTAAAATAATCGATAAGTGCATGTGATCATCACAAATCAACTGATAACCAATTTTCACTTTCGCTCGAGCAGCTTGCCAGGCAAGCAAAGAGCAAGTTGCATGAACAATCACCAAATCAGGTTGGATTTGAGTTAGAGATTTCTCTAAATTCTTTAAATAAACTCTGTTCCAAAATTCAAACTTACGCTGAAGACGAATTGTTGGAATCCCTTCTTCCACAAAATTTCCAACACCAACCAATCTTTTACCTAGAATTGGCTGAATTATTTTTGCATAATCACGATACGGAAAGTAAGCATCAGAAGTAATTACCGTTATATCATGCCCTTGCTTAATTTGTGCTTTTGCTAAAAAGGTTTCTTGATATCCCAGTTTTGGCTGAAAATAAGGGCAAATATGAACAATTTTCATCGATTTATTTTAATTGTTACGATGATATAACTCTAGCATTTTTTCCACAATAACATCTAACTCAAATTTATTTTTAATAACTACTTGAGCATTCTTTTTCATCGTTTCAATTTTAGCTTCATCTTCAAAATGTTTTTCTATTAATTTTGCGTTATTTTCATAGTCATTTTTTTCCACTTCATATCCTCCATTACCTAGTGCAATTTCTGGGACACGACATTCTTTGGAGAGCATCGAAGGAATTCCTAAGGTTGCAACTTCTAGTGCCGTCATTGGCAAACCTTCCCCCTTGGAGAAGAAAAGAGATAAGTCACATGATTTGACGAATTGATTTTTTTCACTTCCTTCAAGTTGTCCTGTAAAGATAGTTTTTTTTTCAAGCTTGAGTTTCTTAATTAGTTTTAATAAGCGATTTTTTTCACCACCTTCATCAGGTCCAATGATAAAAAGATTATACTTGAGCTTATTGTTCAGCTTGTTAAGCGTGGAAAATGTTTTGATGATATAATCAATTCCTTTAATATGCTGAATGCGCCCAAGATAAAAAAGCAGTTTTGTATTATCAGAAAGGTTGTATTTTTTGCGAAGATTGATTTTTTGAACGTTAGTAAATTCATTAAGGTAAATTCCATTTGGGATTGTTTCTATTTTTTCTTTTTGACTGAGTAGATTCTGGATACTTTCCTTTTCGTATTGAGTTAGTGCAATAATGTTTTTCGCATTTTGTAAAACAGGGGCAAACAACTTAATAAAACAAAACTTAAGAAGCGTGAACTTCGTTTTTCTTCGGTTTTTATCCAGACAGCCATGTGGTTGTACTATGTATGGAATTCTAAATTTTTTACAATATTTGCTAATCACAATATTTTGGTAGGTAAAAAAATCATGACAATGCACAATATCATAATTTCTTAAATTTTCTTTAATCCATTTCTTAAAGTCAAAAGGAAGATATGCGTTAAAATTTTTTGCTAAATAATTGCTTAAATTTCTGAAGCGCATAATTTTTACTCCATTAATTTCTTCTTCTCGAATGACATTTCTCGATTTAGCATCATGTACATCTGTCGTTGCTACAGTGACAGAATTTCCTTTTTTAATAAATTTTTTTGCTAAATCATGTGCAACTTTGATAGGTCCACCATAAGAGTAGGCTGGTACATAGTATGGAATAACGAAAAGAATTTTCATTTTATTCAACTTCAAAGAATTCAATAGTTTTTTTGATGCCATTATAAATATCTATTTTTGGACTCCAGTTAAGTTTTTTTTGAATTTTTATAAAATTTAAGCAACTAGTTTGCTGTTCGCCTTTTACTCCTTTAAGATTTTTAGTTTGAACTTTTGTATTCAAATTTGAAACAATCGTTTTCAGTAGTGTGTTTACGTCTGTTTCTTGACTTGTTCCCACGTTTAGTTTTCCGACAAAGTTTGATTTTATTGCTTTTAAATTTGCCTGTGCAACATCTTTAACGAAAACGTAATCTCGAGTTTGTTTACCTGTTCCATTAATATAGCAAATTTTTTTTTCTCTAATTCTCTCTAAAAAAATACTTACAACTCCAGCTTCGCCATGTGGATTTTGGCGCGGACCGTAAACATTTGAATAACGGAGGGCTATATAGGGAAGTCCCCAGACGATATTGTAATAGTGTAGGTAATGCTCAAGTGCTAGTTTGGCAATGCCGTAGGGGCTAATTGGTCTTGGTGTATGATCTTCAGGGGTTGGTCTTTCATCAGTGTCTCCATAAATTGCTCCTCCTGAGGATGCGAAAATAAACTTGTTAATCTGATACTTTTTAGATAATTCTAATAAGTTCAAACTCCCCTTAATATTAATTTGTGCATCAAGCTGCGGGTTTTCTAAAGAAGTTCTGACATTAATCTGTGCAGCATGGTGATCTATTATCTCTGGTTTTTCTTTTTCAAAAACCTTCTCTAAAAAATCATAATCACAGATATCGCCTTCGTAAAAATTTGCTTGAGAATTAATATTTTCTTTTTTCCCAGTGCTTAAGTTGTCAATTATTACAACCTTATATCCTTCTTTAATTAGTAAATCACTTATATGGGAGCCGATAAATCCTGCACCGCCAGTAATTAATATTTTTTCCATTTTAAATTAAATTCAATTTTATTATTTTGCTCTATTAGCCAAGGTTGAAGATTGTCGGGGCTTTGACCTTTTTCAACCAAAACAGCAAATAAGTTTTGTTGTTTTGGAAAGAAAAATACAAAGCAGTGATAGAGAGGCATCATTAACTTAATTAAGAAGAAAAGCAATTTGCTTGGTTTATTTAATTCATCAATTGAGGCGAAAGCGTTTCCATACCTATAGCTGAATTTATTGATTAAAGCAGGAGAATAGGAGGTAATGGTTTTTTCAATTTCTCTTTCAGTCCATCTATAAATATAATTGGGGATGTGTGTATTATTAACTCCACCAAATTTTCCTTTATGCCCAAAAACAGCTCTATGCTCATATGTTTGACAAATTTTAAATTTTTCTAAAATTTGCATCAAAATGCTATCTCTTGATTCAATAACAAGGATTCCTTTTTTAGCAACTCGGAACATTTCAGTTATATAGCGATGGGGTGATGACGAATGATGAATTGCTGCGTGCGTGATAACGTAATCGAAAGCATTTTTACCAAAAGTTAGGCTTTCTGCATTTTGAAAGCTCCACTTAAATGGCGAAAACTTTTCCTTTTCTATGCGCTTATCAAGGTTTGAAATGGTGACATTTTTAAAATTTGATTTTTCCAGAACGGTTTTGTCCAGAATGCCTCCTCCACAGACTAAAATGGTTGCATTTTTATCTTTAACAAAATCATTTAATGTTTTTTTGTAAAAAGAAAATCTTTTATTCATTGTAGTGTTAGCAAACTTAAAGACAAAAAAAGCATAACACATTAATTACAGAATGTTATACTTTTTTGAGATTAAATCTGTCGTTCTAAGCGAATTTTGCGGAAAGCAGAATTGGCGATCGAGATTCTTCGTCACTTCACTTCTCAGGAAGACAAATTTTTACAAATACTGCTGCAATTCTTCTGCTTTATCTGTTTTTTCCCATGTAAATTCGGCTTCTTCTCTTCCAAAGTGTCCGTATGCAGCTGTATTTTTGTAAACAGGACGACGCAATTTAAGCTGACTGATTATGTCAGCTGGTTTGATTGGAAAGTGTTTTTTAACAATTTCCGTTAATTCTTCTGCGGCAATTTTTCCGGTACCAAACGTGTCTACTAAAATCGAAACAGGATCAGCTACTCCAATTGCGTAAGCTAATTGAACCTGACATTTTTCAGCCAAGCCGGCAGCAACGATGTTTTTAGCAATATAGCGCCCTGCGTAAGCGGCACTACGGTCAACTTTGGAAGGATCTTTGCCGGAGAAAGCACCTCCGCCATGTAAGCCCATACCTCCGTATGTATCAACAATAATTTTTCGTCCTGTTAGCCCACAGTCACCCGGAGGACCTCCAATGATAAATTTTCCGGTAGGATTAATGTGATAAATGGTTTGATCGTCTAAATAGTCCTTACAAACAGGTTTAATTACCTTTTCAATAATATCTGCTTTGATTTGCTTATGTTCTACATTAGGTCCATGCTGAGTTGAAATAACAACAGTTTCAATTCTTTTTGGCTTATTGTTTTCATATTCAATCGTGACTTGGCTTTTTCCGTCAGGTCTTAAGTAGCTCAATTCATTGTTTTTACGTACTGCCGCAAGCTTTTTGGTGAGCTTGTGTGCGAGTGAAATGGGTAAAGGCATTAGTTCGGGTGTTTCATCGCAAGCAAAGCCAAACATCATACCTTGATCCCCCGCCCCCTGCTCTTCATGTAATCCTTTGTCATCGTCTACTCCTTGCGCGATATCAGGGCTCTGTTCGTCAATTGAAGTTAAAACTGCACAAGCATTGTGATCAAATCCATAAGCAGCATCATTATAACCAATTTCTTCAATTGTACTTCTGACAATTTTTGGAATGTCTACATAACAGTTGGTTGTGATTTCTCCCGCAACAACGACAAGTCCTGTTGTAACCATTGTTTCACATGCAACTCTGCCATTTGGGTCTTGTGCGTAAATGGCATCGAGTACTGCGTCAGAAATTTGATCTGCCATTTTATCCGGATGTCCTTCGGTTACGGACTCTGAGGTGAAGAGATGTTTCATGATTTTTGAGAATTTAGAAATTAGAATTTAGATCTTAGATTTTTTCTCTCCCCTTGTAGGGGAGATTGAGAGGGGTATATAAAAAGTGATATTCAACTTGGTTTTGGGATTGAAACAAGCAGATTGCTTGATGGATCTTAAGGAACGCCTACCTCCCCTAACCCCTCCTAAAAGGAGGGGGGATAGCTGCATTCTATAATTCCGCTTTACGGTTATGTTCCTTCTTGCCAGCTATTTAAATATTTAATTTGTTCTGGCGTTAGTTCATCGATTTCAATTTGATTAGCAGCTAATTGTAGTCCGGCGATGTGGTCATCGATTTCTTCGGGAAGTTGATAAACTTTTGCCTCTAAATTGTCTTTATTTTTTACTAAATATTCACAAGCAAGGGCTTGCCCACAGAAGGAAAGCGACATAACTTCACTGGGATGTCCTTCTGCTGCTGCCAAATTAACAAGGCGTCCTTCTCCTGCAATGAAGATTTTTTTGTTTCCAAAAATATATTCATCTAGCATAGGACGTACACGTCGTGTTGATTTTGCAGCTTTTTCAATCCCTTTTACATCAATCTCATTATCAAAATGTCCGGAGTTAGCGAGAATCGCCCCTTCTTGCATTTTTTTTACATGCTCTGCGGTAATGACATCACGATTACCAGTCACGGTAATAAAAATATCTCCAAGGGGAGCAGCTTCTTCCATTTTCATCACTCTAAATCCATCCATCTGAGCTTGTAATGCGCAAAAGTTATCAACTTCTGTAACAATGACGTTTGCACCCAATCCTCTGGCTCTCAAGGCACATCCTTTACCACAACTTCCATAGCCGGCAATAACGGTTGTTTTACCGGCAAGCAGGATGTTGCTTGCTCTGATAATTCCATCTAGTGTAGACTGACCTGTTCCGTAATAATTATCCATTAAGTGCTTTGTTTTATTGTCATTGACAGCAATCATTGGATATTTAAGAGCGTTGTCGTTTTCCATGGCATTGAGTCGAATTATTCCAGTGGTCGTTTCTTCACATCCTCCAATAATTGAATCAATGAGTTCGGGGTGCTTTAAATGGATTTCACTGACTAAATCACAGCCGTCATCAATGGTTATGTGTGGTTTGAAATCAATGATTTTATTTAAATACTTGTAGTAATCTTCGCTTGTTTCTCCTTTGTAGCCAAAAACTTCAACACCTTCTTCGGCTAATGCAGCTGCAACATCGTCTTGAGTGGAAAGAGGATTGCAACCTGTAATAGCAATTTTAGCTCCGCCTGCCTGAAGAGTTCTGACGAGTATTCCCGTTTCTTTGGTAATGTGTAAAGCCATTCCAATGCGAATCCCTTCAAATAGTTTTTCTTTTTCAAATTTTTTTCGAATTTCGAGAAGTGCTTCCATGCGTAGTTCAGCAATTTCTAGGTTCATTTTTCCTTGTTCAGCTAGTTCGGGATATTTAATTTCTGACATTTTGTTTGGGTTAAATATTAAAAGTTGGGTTCATTTTGATCCCCTTAGCAAGGGGACAGAGGGGGATATGATTTGTGTTTTACATCAATGTTTTCTTTTTTCAACATTGTACCTCCTCTGTATCCCCCTTGAAAAGGGGGACTAAAAAAAGAAGCTTTTAAACTTCTTTTATCGAGACATAAACTAATTTTATCTAGTTTTATCAATTTGGAAGGAGCACCTTACCCTGTTTTGGGGGGATAGGTTGCTGGCGGATCATTGAGCCAAATCTCTTACCGCCTCTCGATAAAAGCAACGGGAATTTTAAAGTATTAGATTTAAAGTGTAAAGTAGAAAGTTTCATTATTCCTACCCTTTTAGGGGAGGTTCGGTGGGGTATTGCTGGTTAATTTGAAACAAAACGCTACTGGCTACTTAAGCATTTTACCCCTATTTTTCTACCCTAAGAGGGGAGAGTTTATATTATAATTTCCTTATGCCTAGCAGCGTGGCACTGAAGATTAATAGCTACAGGTAAGGAGGCAATGTGGCATGGAAAACTTTCGATTAAAACACGTAAGCAGGTTTGTGTCCCTCCAAATCCTTGTGGTCCGATACCTAATTTATTGATTTCATTTTTTAAATCTTCTTCCAGATTGGCATAAAAAGGATCGGAATGTTTTTTGTCCAAATTTTTGAAGAGTGCTTTTTTGGCTAATAAGGCGGATTTTTCAAAGTTGCCACCAATGCCCAATCCAACAATAATCGGAGGACATGGATTTGCTCCGGCAAGTTCAACAGTTTCTTTGACAAATTCTTTTATCCCTTTAATTCCTTGGGCAGGTTTAAGCATCTTAAGACGACTCATGTTCTCAGCTCCTCCGCCTTTTGGAGCAAGTTTAAGTGTTAATTTATTTCCAGGAATTTGCTTTATGTATACAATCGCAGGAGTGTTGTCTTGAGTGTTCTTTCTGTTTAAAGGGTCTTTAACAACCGATTTTCTTAAAAATCCTTCAGCGTAACCTTGTCTGATTCCTTCGTTAATTGCTCCTTCTATTGTTTGACCTTCAATAACTATATTTTGTCCTAATTCAGCAAAAACTACTGCCATTCCCGTGTCTTGGCAGATTGGTCTTTGTTCTGTTTTAGCAATTTGTGCGTTTTTCTCTAATTGATCTAAAACATTTTTTCCAGCTGGAGAGGTTTCATTTTTTTTAGCTTCTTTAATTGTATTTTTAACATCTTGAGGTAAATCAAAATTAGCTTCCTGTGCAAGTTTTTTAATTGCTTGTGTGATTTGATCTGAGTGAATTGTACGCACGATAATTAATTACGAATTAAAAATGATGAATTGTGAATGTGTATTTTCATCCTTGCGGAAGCGAGGATCTTTTGATCAAAGAGTAGATTCCGGATATTTTTCCTGCGGACATGCCTGCCCGAAAAATTCCAGAATCACAAAGTGGTTTTATTTCATTAACTTTACCAATTTTATTCGATCTTTTTGACCACTGATTATACTTACTTCGTTTGTTTGTAACTCTTTTTTTAAAAATTTCTCTAAAACCTGATTTGCTTTTCCATCTGTCGGAGGTGCTTTTACAGCAATTTTCAATGTTTCATCGTTCATTAATTCTCTGAGCTCTGTTTTATTAGCTTTTGGAATGACTTTGATTTTGAGGTATGCAAATTGCTTGTCAGTTAATTCTTTTTTGATATTTTTAATGAAATTTTCCAAAATGCAAAAATAAAACTACCTGAATGATATCAAAAAATTGATTTAATCTACAGATCTTATATATACTTTTGTCACCAATGGTATGCGCCATTTCGACTGAATCCCGCAAAGCGGGATTAATGGAGAAATCTTTAAGATCTCTCGATTTCCCTCGAAATGACGCGAGCAGAAGGACTAGCGTAAATTCTCTTTTCTCCACTTTTGAATTTCCGCATGGTGTCCATTGAGTAAAACTTTAGGAACTTGAATTCCTTTAAATTCTGCCGGACGAGTATAATGAGGGTACTCTTTTTTACGATCCAATTTTTTGGAAAATGACTCTTCTTGGTGGGATTCATTTTTACCTAAAACACCTGAGATAAGTCGAGAAACTGTGTCAACAAAAACCATCGCAGGAATTTCACCTCCGGTTAAAACATAATCTCCGATTGAAATTTCTTCATCTACAAATTTGTCAATTATGCGCTGATCGATTCCTTCATAGTGTCCACAGATTAGAACCACTTCATCAATTTTCTCTGCATATTCTTCTGCTTTTATTTGTGAAAATTTTTCACCACTAGGCGTTAAATAGATAATTCTAAACTTTCTACTTTTAACCTTGGATTTTATCTCTTCAATTGCATCAAAAAGAGGCTGACAGGTCATCACCATTCCGGCTCCACCACCGTAGGGCGTATCGTCTACACGTCTGTGTTTATCTTTGGAATAATCGCGAATATTGTAAAAATTGATATTGATTAATTTATTACTCTGGGCACGTTTAAGAATGCTTTCGTTAAAAACGGAAGCAAACATTTCGGGGAAGAGGGTGAGGATGTGAAAAACCATTTTTGTGTTCTAAAAAGATAAAAACTTCTGGTTTTTATTATACAGTTTTTTATTAAAAATCTCTATTTTATGGGGTGACTGAGCGGGTTCGAACCGCCGACCTCCCGGGCCACAACCGGACGCTCTAACCAACTGAGCTACAGTCACCAGCATGTTTCTGGGCGCGGGTATTTTACAAAGATTGTTTGGATAAAGCAAATTGAAAATAAAACTTAATCTTACATTTTCCTACTGAAAAAATTTACACTGAATGATTGCCATTTGAGCGACAAGTTTTAACTTTGTGCAATTGATGCACTTATTTTTATTGCTCTTTTTGTTGCTTGAATGTCGTGAGCTCTGATGATATTTGCACCATTATATGTAGCAATTGAAGCAGAGGCGAGAGAGCCTGCTTCTCTATCGTGAATAGGCGAATCTAAAATTTGTCCGATGAATGATTTTCTGGAAGTTCCTACTAAAACCGGATAGCCAAGAGAGGTAAACTGTTTTAAATTTTTTAGAATCTTGAGACTAGGTTCTGGTTCTCGGCTTACAAAAGCTCCCATGCCCGGATCAAGAATAATTTTATTTTCTGCAATTCCGTTTTGTTTTGCATAATCAACTCTTTTTTTTAAAAATGCTCGAATTTCTTCCACGACATTTTTGTATTGTTTTTTTTCTCCGGTCGTTCGAGCGGAGGAATCCTTGGAATACATTAAAACGATGTAAACATCATTCTGAGCAATGATTTGTGCCAAACATTGATCACCTCTTAAGGCGGTTACGTCATTGATAATTTTTGCACCATTCTGAATTGCAACTTTTGCAACTTCTGATTTATAAGTATCAACAGAAACAATAATTTTTTTATTTTTACAATATTCCAAGGCAGGTAAAATCCTTTTAATTTCTTCGTCTTTTGAAACTTTGACAGAATTTGGTGCGGATGATTCTCCTCCGATATCAAGAATATCTCCGCCTTCTGCAATAATTTGATTGATTCTTTTTTGCATATCTTCTTCTTCTACAAAATATCCTCCATCGGAAAAAGAATCCGGGGTCAGATTGAGAATGCCCATCAGGAGGGGGTGCTTGAAATTAAGGTGAAAATGAGGCATTGTTTTTAGAGAGGTAAATTTTTTTAGAGTTTATTCCTTTGCCATGAAATAAAATTCAATTAAAATCATAATCAAAACCAATAACAAGCCATCCCACCAAGTCAAAACTCTTAATCTTTGAAAAACAAGACCGATACAAACAATCATAGAAAGTAAAACACCTTGACGTAAAGCGATGTTAATATGTTGTGCGTAAACTTCGTGCTTGTTCAGCCAAACACGTAAATAGTAACCTAAAAGTGCAAAAGTCGCAGTCAGGGCAATAAATAAACTTGTATAAAAAAGAAGCAGGGCAGGGGCAGGTGAAACATAAGGAGAAAGTTTATTAATTACAACCCCCCAAGAAGCCCAGCCAAAAACAGCAGCGATCAGAATTCCGAAGAGATAAAGAGAACGAGACACGGCGATTAAATTACAAAAATTTTAATATTTTGGATCCAAGGCGGTTAACCCTTTTTTCCTTTTTAGAAAGTTCATTTCTTGTTTTTCATTTTATCTATAAGTGTTTTGAGCACTTGAAAATCACGTAGATGAACTTCTCTCTGGCTTCCATTATAAAGTGCGGCAGCAGGGTGGTAAAGAGGAACAATGCATAAATTGTTTTTAGTTTGTATTTTGCCATGCGCTTGTGAAATTTTTAGTTCAGGAAAAAATAAATTCATGGAAAACCTTCCCAATGTGGCAATCACTTTTGGTTGAATGATTAAGATTTGTTTTTTTAAATAGGGTAAACAGGTTTTAATTTCTTCAGGTCGCGGATCACGATTGTCTGGAGGACGGCACTTCACAGTATTGGCGATGTAAACATCTTTGCGTTCAAGTCCGATACTTTGTAAAAGTTCATTGAGAAATTTTCCGGCAGCTCCTACAAAAGGCTTGCCTTGTTCATCTTCGGACTTGCCTGGGGCTTCTCCGATAAACATGATCTCAGCCTTTGAATTCCCGCTGCCGGGGACGGCTTGAGTACGGTCTTTGTGTAAAAAACATTTGTGACAGTTTGCGATTTTTGAATTTAACTCTTCAAGATGCATGCTAAGTGAATAAAAGTTTTTAATTTATCTCTGAATTTTAATTTCTTGACCGAGACTTTGATTCACAATTTCTTCATTTACAAAGACAATTTTTCCGTTTACATAAGTTGCAATAACTTTGCCTGTTAATTCTTTTTTATCAAAAGGAGTCCACTTGCATTTGGTGAAGAGTTTGTCATTGTTTATGGTGTGCTTTTGTTGCAAATCAACAATTGTAAAATCGGCGTCCTGACCTGCTTTAATTTCCCCTTTGTTTTGAATGCCAAAAAGTTTGGCAGGAAGAAAAGAGGTCCATTTTACAATTTCCGAAAGATTGATTTTGCCTTGATTAGCTAAGTCTAAAAGTAACGGTAGGGTGAGTTCTACCATGGGTACTCCGCTTGGCGCTTGCCAGTACTTTTCTTCTTTTTCTGTTTTCAAGTGTGGTGCATGGTCCGTCGCAATTGTTTGAATTAGTCCTTTTTTTAGTGCTTTTAACAGAGCTTGATTATCTTTTTTTGTGCGTAAGGGTGGGTTGATTTTGACAAAATTGCCATGCTTTTCATATGCTTCCTCGTTTAGCAAGAGATGGTGCATGCTTACTTCGGCTGTAACATTTTGCAAATTATATTCTGCGAATAAGCCAACAGCTTCTTTTGTAGAGACATGACAAATATGTACGCGAGTTTGAGGATTTTCTTTTGCTAATTCCAAGACTGATCTGATTGCTTCGATTTCTGCTTCACGGCTACGAATTTTCGAGTGCAGATTAAGGTCAGTGTTGTTTTTTAATTTTGTAGTATTGGCTTGAATTATATTTTCATCTTCAGCGTGAAAAGCAAGCAAATGATTGGTTTTTTGGAAAACTTTCTTTAAGTATTTTAAATTATTAACAAGCATGTTGCCTGTACTCGATCCAAAAAAAATCTTAATTCCTGCAATATTTTGACACTGGTTGATCTCTTCGAAATTATTATCGGTTAAACCGGCAAAAAGATTATAATTTACATGTGACTTGGCTTGAGCGATTTCTTTTTTTTGTTTTAAGGCTTCGCTGGAAGTGCTAGGAGGATTGGTATTGGGCATTTCGAAAAAACTTGTAACACCTCCTGCGGCGGCTGCTTGACTTCCCGTGTCAAAATCTTCTTTTTCGGTTAATCCCGGATCTCTGAAGTGTACGTGTGTGTCGATTAAGCCGGGTAAAATGGTTAAATTTGTGCAATCAACTTCATTGTCATGATGTCCGGTATAAATTTTGCTGATTTCTTTAAATTTATTATTTTCTACCACAAGATCACCGATGAACTTTTTTTGTGGAGAGACTATCTGAGCGGAACGGAAGACGGTTGTTGATTTCATTGGCTTGTTTTAAATTAAGATGCTAACTACCTTTGATTTGCATTTACGTAAGACTTTTTACCCATTCATCACCAAATCCACAAGCGCCATGCGTACAGGTACGGAATTTTTAACTTGTCTGAAATAAGCGGCCTGAGGAAGTTGGTCAACTTCTGTTAAAATTCCTCCAACTCGGGGTAGGGGGTCCATGACGATTAAGTTTTTTTTGCCTGTTTTGACTAATTTAGTTGTGATTATGTAAGAATGCTTTAGTTTTTTGTACTGCTCCATGTCGTCAAAGCGTTCTTTTTGGATACGATTTACGTACATTACATCCAGATTTTTGATTTCAGTTTCAATTTGTCGAGCCTCTTTGAATGTGATTTTGTTTTCAGTCAAAAATTTTTTGATTTCATGGGGCATAGCGAGCTCTTTTGGTGAAATATAGACCAGCTTGGTTTTAAAATTTTTCAGTAAATAGGTCAGTGAGTGGATACAACGACTGTATTTTACATCTCCAACAAAACCGATGGTAAGCTCATCAATTTTGCCATGTTCCTTGTAAATTGTATAAAGGTCAATCAAGGACTGGCTCGGATGTTCTCCCGCACCGTCTCCTCCATTGATGAAAGGTTTTTGTGTTGCGTTGATTGCTTCTCCGGGTGCGCCGATTTGGGCGTGTCGCATAACAATGATATCGGCGTAATTTTCAATAACTTTGATTGTATCGTAAATCGTTTCGCCTTTTTTGATTGAGGTGCTGCCGCTACCGGCAACACTAATGATTTTACCGCCAAGCTTATGAAAAGCTGTCTCAAAGGAAAGGCGTGTTCGTGTTGAAGGTTCGTAAAAAAGAGCTGCCATGATTTTTCCTTGCATTATCTGTGACGATTTATTCTCCAAGAGAGCTTGCTCCATTTTTGCTGTTTTTTCGAGAAAAAGTTGGATGTTTTTTGGATTGAGTTGTTTGGTGGAGACAAGTTGTCTTGGAAAAGCAGAATTCATACCAATGATTAAGATTAATAATTTAGACTGTAGCTATTGTAACTGTTTTTGAATGATTAAAAAATATTGTTCTTAAAATAACTTGACAAAGTGTTTTGAGAATGTAAAAATGCGTTACTAAAAAAGTGAAATATCTTTGTAAGCCTCTGCACAAAAACAAAAAACAAAAAATAAAGACTGTATCTGTTTTTTGTTTTTTTTGAATATATAATTTAACTTAATTTTTTATTTTGAATATTTATGGAAGCAACAAATTTAAACAATGCGGATGGGACTAATTTAGAACAACACTTAGATTCACCAGAAGGTGTTAAAAATCCTATTCCTAGAGAAAAGACCTTAGGGAAACAAACAACGATTGACTTATCAGGTGGAGAAGGAGTCCCAGCTCAGTCTGATCAGATTGTTTGGACACCAGAGAGAATTGATTTAGCAAAAGCTGACATTCGCTACCAAGAAGCTTTGAAGAATCAGCAACTTCCCTTATATGATTTACTACAAGTATTTGCTCAACTTTTATCAGCAGAAAAGGCTTTGAAAGAAGTTCAATTAGAGAATAGAATTGCAAGTTTGACAACGGCGGAACAAAATGAGCTTTACTTATTTTTAATACAATTTTCTAATCTAGCTGAAAATTCATTTCACTCTGCAGAAGTTGAAGCTTTAGCCAGATCAGGTGATTTGGAAGGAAAGGCTGTTTTTGCTTTAGGTGTCTTAGCTTCGCTTGCCAAAGAGTCTAACGTTGACAAGATTACGGCTTGGCTTAGAAACCATCCTACATTTGTCAAAATGATGAAAATGCTTGCTTTGCTTGGGGTTTTTGGATCAGGAGCAGCATCTATGGCATTTGCTTCAAATTCTGATGAGAAAACTTATTCAACCCTTGAGGATTGTATAGAGTTTATGGAAGCAAATGACATTGAGGGAGAGTGTGTTCCAGCTGTTGTTCCAGCTGTTGTTCCAGCTGTTGTTGAAGCAGAAGACTGTCCTTTTGAAGAGTTGCCTCCTTGTGAAAACTACACTGCAGCAGAAGTAAAAGAAGCAAGTCTTAGTATTAATGAATTATATGCTGATGTTAACCAGCTAAGAAAATACTATAAAACAGTTGCAGAATTTCTTAAAAAGCAAACACGAACTAACACAACACTATCTTTATCCGACCTTGCTCGACAGGAAGGAAACAGGATTATTTATAATGTGCCACATTTTGCTGAAATTGTAAAGTTAGAGCAAAATCTTATTCAAGGTATAGACCATCTTTCCCAAACTTTAAAGGAGGGAGTTGTTTTTGGTTTAAATAATCAAGTTACCGGTTTGAATGATAAAGATAAAGATAAGTATGGAGCTTTACAGAGTTTTCGCTACGCACTTGAAAGTATGGATCAGTGGAGAACAAAAGTGGGAATTGATGGAGTGGTTGGAGAAAAATCTGTGATACAGCTTGATTCTAATGTTGCTGTGATAGTTTATGCTTATTTGGAAAACATTCTTGTTGCTACGCAAGAAACAAATTCAGGAGGGGAGAAAATGTCCATATTGGACAAAAGGCAAAACGAAAAAAAAGCTGTTGCTATAACAAAGGTAATTCAAAAGCTTTGTGAAATGCAGCAAAATGTACAAGGCAAGCAAATCAGGCGAGACGATTTTGAGAATTTTACCCAAAGAGTAATGCCTGCCGGTGGAGTGATAGATGGTCCTGCAATTGCTTTTATGGGGAATTTTTTTGCTAAAACACATCCTCTTAATTTTGACGCAATTTATGGGGGCAGTATTTTTAAAAAGCCTTTTACAAATATGCATATCCAAGAAAGCCCTGATGCTTTAGTTTCGGTGGAGCGTTTGGAGGTGGAGACATTTAAAGGAGAAATTCCGGGAATGTATGTCACAAAGGATGTTTGGGAGAATGGCAAAATAATTAATGAGGGTGGTTGGGTATTGACTTCGCGAAGTTGTGCGTTAAATAGTCGATTAGTTGTTGATGAGAGTGAAAATAAAGATCCTGTTTTGGAAATTTTCAAAACATTAAGCCCGGAAGTAACAAAAAAATCAACGCAAGCAGAGGTTCAGAGAGTTTTTGTTGCGACTGAGCTTGGTAAATCTTACGAAACAAAATATGGTGAAGGTCAGGGCTTAGCAGGATTTTTGCGTGAAATGGGGAAAATTTATCAAAAAACAGAATTTATGGGTTTGAAAGTAAATCCTGAAATAAAAATCAAGGGAGATGTACCTGTGTTAATTCCGACAGCTCCGGTAGAACATAAAGGAGGAGGTGGGGGGTCAGAGCATGGTAGCCCTGCTTCGCCTGGAGGGGATTCAGGGCACGGCAAAGGTGACGGTGCAGGTCAGCCTGCCTAAAGATTTCAAAACGAGGA
>JANQMV010000045.1 GCA_028279865.1 Candidatus Altimarinota bacterium
AATTAATTTTTATTTTATTATATTGTAACCCCGTTAAAGCATAATAAAATCGTACGCGTTCGCCAATTTTTTTACGTGCCATTCTCTTGTACCAATTTGTCATCACTGATTTGGCATTATTCTGATAACGCTTAGAAAGCTTAAAAACACCTTGTAAAATCAACGGAGCTTTAAATTTTTCGTCAATTTGTAATTCGTACTCCTGCCCCAAATACCAAAATTTTTCTCCGCAAGCAAACTGTTTTGGTTTTGATTCTAAGGCCTTTTGTCTTAATTTTAACTTTTTTTTCTGAATCCATACCTGTTTTTCTGCCACTATTTTTTGAATATTCTTTAGGGAAGTCAGGTAAGGAGCTCGAACAACCAAAAGTGCATCTTGAGTAATCTCAAGGCCGATACTTTTACGTTTAGAGCGAATTATTTTATCAATTTTAATTAGCACAAGTTTTAATTATTTTTAACTCCAAATTCAGAATTTTATTCAAAAAAAGACAACCTTACAATAAGGTTGTCTTCTTAAATTTTCAAGAAAAGAAATTAGTCTCTTGGTTCTTGTGGACGTGCTTCGCTAACGAAGATTGTTCTACCATCAAGTTCCTTTTCATTCCACATTTCAATAGCTGCTTCAGCTTCTTCAGGTGTAGACATTTCGACAAATCCGAAACCTTTTGAACGACCAGACATTCTGTCTGTGATGATTTTAGCCGATACAACTGTACCTGCCTGTGCGAAGGCTTCTTGTAGACCTTCTTCTGTAGTCCCCCATGAGATACTACCAACAAATAGTTTGTTACCCATTTTAATAAGGATAAAAAATAAAAATAAGAGGTTATTTTCTCTTTCACACCTCTTACTCTTACTTGAGATGAAGTTGACCGAGAACTTAACTGCGCACATCTTGAAGTAAACTACCTAAAAAAGCAAGTATTTTTCAAAAGGATAGCCCTAATATTATATAAGTTGATTTTTCCGAAAGAAAGGATAAACTCTCAAGCATTAGAATTTAATTTACCAAAACATAACGATAATGAATGCTAAAAAAGTCAACAAAAGAATAAAAGAACTTCAACCAAAGCAAATCCTTTCAATTATCATATATACATTATTGATAATTTTGACTACCGCTATCTTGGTCACAGCTAGTCCGTTAATCAAAGTTGCAGTTGTAATTGCTTGGGCTCTTTATCTTTTTACAACAGAAAAATTTCCTGTTGATTTGACCGCAATGTTAATCATGATTGTATTAATCGTCAGTGGTCTGGTCTCTCCTGAGCAAGGTGTTTCCGGTTTTTCTAACACTGCGACAATTACTGTTCTTTGTATGTTTATCCTATCCGCCGGTGTCGAAAAAACGGGTATTATTCAAAAAATTGGTAATTTGGTTTTCGGAGTTGTCGGTGATTCGGAAATCTTACAATTGCTTGTGATCTCACTAATTATTGTTCCTTTATCAGGTTTTGTGAATAACACAGCAGCAGTTGCGATTTTTTTACCGATGATCCTGAACTTAAGCCATAAATCAAATACTCCCGCCACCAAACTTTTAATCCCTCTTTCTTTTATTTCGATGCTTGGAGGAACCTTAACGCTATTGGGAACATCCACAAATATTTTAGCCAGCTCTATTTTAGAAGAAAGCAACTTGGAAGGATTTTCCATGTTTGAGTTTGCCCAAATCGGAACAATTATTTCTGTTGCAGGAATTTTATACTTTTTGTTAATTGGTAGATTTTTATTGCCAAATCGTAAAAACACGGAAACAAAAGAAGAAAAAAAAGCTTCTATTTTTTTAGCTGAATTACAAATCAGAAAAGGCTCAAAATTTATTGGAAAAACATTGAAGGAGTCTAAATTTATTGAAAGTTTTGATGTTGAAGTTGTAAAAATTATTCGCGGTAAGCAATCATACGTACGCAATGTTTTAAATCAAGATATGGAGGAAGATGATGTAATTGTCATTTATGGTAATGAGCAAAGAATCATTGAATTGGATAAAAGAGAAAACGAAAAATTGCTTTTAAATTTTGACAGTAATTTAAGAAGAATTACGCGAGGAACAGCAAAAATTGTGAAAGTTTTGGTAAAAGGTACACATCGTATTCAAAACAAAACTTTTGAACAACTTGGTTTTCGCAGCCGTTATCCCGCATCGGTAATCGGTATGCATCGTGAAGACTCAGAAGTCAGCACTCAAAGAATTGCGGATATGAAATTAAAATCCGGAGAAGTGTTTTTGGTTAAAGTTGCAAAATCAAATTTAAGCACCCTAGAGCAGTCCAGTGAGCTTATGCTTCTTGAGGAAATTGAGCACGAATATGATCCGCGTAAAATGGGAACTGCTATTCTTATCATTACTGCCGTAGTTCTACTGGCTGCGTTTAATGTTTTGCCAATTATGGTTTCAGCTTTGGTTGGGGTATTTTTTATGTTTATCACCAAATGTCTAAACCCCGATGAAATCTATCGTTCTGTTGCTTGGGATGTTATTTTTCTTCTTGCAGGAGTAATCCCTCTGGGAATAGCACTTCAGGAAAGTGGTGCGGCTGCTTGGGTTGCAGATGCTATTACGAGTGCTTCGTTTTTCTTGTCCCCATTAGTTGTTTTAGGCTTGTTTTACCTGACTACGACGATCCTAACCCAAATATTATCAAACAATGCTGCCGTAGTTCTACTTATGCCAATTGCTATTTCAGTTGCTCAAAATGTGGAAGGTCTGGGTATTAAAGCTTTATCTCTGGCAGTCATGTTTGCAGCTTCAACTTGTTTTCTTTCTCCAGTAGGCTACCAAACCAATACCATGGTTTATGGTGCAGGTAATTATAAATTCATTGATTTTCTGAAAGTCGGAGCACCTTTGAATTTATTACTTTTGTTTCTAACAACCTTCCTAATTTATCATTTCTTTCCCGCGTAATCTGGTTTTTCAAGCATTAAATCTTTTCGCATCTTTAATCCTCTGATCCTGCGCATTAATTTTATTGCCGGTTAAGCTGTAATTCAAGCAAAACTACAAAACAATCTCTTCAAAATTTATCTCTGCGTTCATCTCAAATCCAGGCGGGATATTTGTTTGAATTCTGGGATCATACTTAATTAAAAAAGCTGCGTCAGATACACCTTCTGTCTGATTCGCTCTGGTTCCGCCATTTAAAATGGCACCACTACCGTTCACCGCAAAATTACGCATATAATTAAGATCAAAACGTTCTGCACATTTCTGTGTTTCTGTTGCAGAATTTTCAGCACATGAAGCATAGGAACGTGTTTCAGGATACTCCACCGGAGTCTGTCTGCTTCCCCCGATTGTGTTTCTGGAAATTAGCGTCCCTTGGATAAATAATTGGTTTTTTAGCATAGATTTATCCAGGCTAAATCCATCAAAAACATCTTCTTCTTGCGTGCCATTCGCACTCAACATTGAACCTTCGGCATAATAACCTCCAACTAAATTTGTTACATTCGGATCTACATAAATATTACCGCCATTACCCTCACTATCCTTAATAACAATCAAGCCGAACGAACCTTCATTGCTGGTAGTATAAGAAATATCATTTTTAATATAAACATCACCTCCCATTACAATGATTGAGCCTTGGCTATCTTCTACAGAAAGACCGTCTATCGTTAAAACATCACCACCTTCATAGTATAACGTTTTACCATTATTAATTTGCTGACCTGATGTCCAACTAGCAATGGTCGCAGGCAGATTGCCAGCTGTTTCATTTCTGGTTATATCTGCAACATTTTTACGAATCTCTTCTGAAATTTCCCCAAAAGACATACTTCCACTTGTATTAATGCTGTAGTCTTTATTTATATCATAAATTTTTTCTCCACTGGCAAGACCTTTAATGTCAATTTGACTTGTGAGTACATTCTGTAGATCAATGAAATGAGAATCATGATGAGTGTGCTTATTTGAGGATTCGATTTCGTATGCAACTTCTGTTTCAAAAGTAATGGATTCATTTGGGTCAATTTGATCGCCTAACACAAGCAAAGGTTTCAAATCAAAAGTCAGTGTTTGGTTTGTTAAGTTGGCTAAAGAATCTGAGAGAATTTTTGTATCAGCTTCAACAGAAGCATAAGGAAACATCAAATAATTTGTTAAAAAATCAGTGGAAACAAGTTGCAATTGATCTATTGCCACATTCGTATAGCTTGAAGAGCTTGATTTTGCCTTAATTTCTGCAATAAGGTTTGCAAAAATTCCTTCAAACAAAGTATTTAAATTAATTTGAGAAAGCGCTTGTGTTGGGCTATGGTTTTCAAGCTTAATATCAAAAACCGATGGCGTATTTTCAATTATATGTTTAAAATTCGTAATAACGGCAGTCAATGCAGGTAAAAAAGTGAATTCAACATCGTTTTGGGAAGGATAGTTGCTTGCTTTTGTGAAAGTAAAATTTCTCGACCCCGCAGGAGCATCTTCATCTAAAGTAAGTATTATCTGAAAATCTATAAGTTTAAGTTCGTTTGAAACGTTTGTAGGGGCAAAAGAGGTGATATCTAATTTAAATTCACCATTTACGTTATTATCAAGCAGGAGAATCTCATCATTTCCATTTCCGCTTGGACTATAAGACACATTATTAACTGTATCAAAATAGCGTACAGCATCATAACTGTTAACTAGGTCCAATTGATTCATTTCCACAGTATCTTCAAAAGTAAGATACATTAGCAAGCTGAAAATATTATTCGCTGGATCTACATAAATGGCTTCCCCCTCGCTGTTAGTCAATTTGACTGTAAGCTCTATTTTGTCTGTTCCATCAGCAATTGCTTCATCATTATTTTTAGAAAAACTTAAATTAGGAGTATCACAAACGAAATGTCCTTCTTCTTCAAGCGTGCAATTCATTGGCCAAACAACAGATTTTATCTTTAATTCTTCAGTCCCTGTTTTTGGATTAATATAAGTGAAAGTTTGCCCAAAACGATTCGTAATTTTACTTTTTAGTTTATGAGTACCACCTTGTACTAATCTTTGTGAAAACCAAATATTAATAACACTTCCGTTCTGATTTGTACTCAAAGCAAGGCTTGGAGAGTTCCCTAAACAAGTTACATCCGAAAGCAGATCACATGTTTGTCCATTCAATTGATCGATAACTGAAGTTAGATTACGAGAAACGCCCCAGTCACTCATTTGACCAGCATTAGCGTCAATACCATCCGGAACTTTATCAAAATAAATTTTATTGTTTTCATCGGAACAATTATCAGCCGTGCAGGCAAACCCTCCGAATTTTCCCGTAGTTGCATTGTAGGTAACATTGGAAAAATCTATCCAACCAAGTCCCGCCCCCCAAGCCTTACCGGAAAAATGGTCTCCATTAAAAACAACCCCCCAATTATTCTCTGTTTGTCCGTTATCCGTTTCAAAATTATCGCTCGAAAGTTGAATCCAGCCGGAATACTTGCTCCATACATACCCCTTTAAAACGGCTTGGCTACCATCTTGATCTGTCGAGAAGTGAGGGTAATATTTGGTTGATCCCTGCATCATCCCATGACTAAAAGCAATCCAGCCAACGCGCTCTGCCCAAGCATATCCTAAAATAGCATCAGGATCATTGATAAGGTTATTAAACAAGTTATTGCCATCATTTTCCAAAACAAAACCATCCTGATCACCTGCATTTGCTTGCAAAAAGATTGCCGTGTAATCATTTGCCTGATTGCTGGGAATGGCAATAATTCCAGAATCAGGGTTATAAAGATAGGCAGGACTTTCAAAGCCTGATTCAGGTAAAATTTCTATGGCACCAAAAACGTTGGAAATTCCTAAAAATAAAAAACATAAAGCCCCAAAGAGAAAATTGACAACTTTTTTAGAAAATGGGTAAGACATAGGTCGCTTGTTTAGATAATTTTATTTAAAAGTTTTAGAAAGACTGCAAACATTTTTGCACCAAATTCTCATCAGTAATTAAGTTACATTGATTTGATTCATTTGTAGTTATGGCTAGCTTTAATAACATTGCATTAACCTCTCGCAAACAATTTGCCTTAGTGCTATCTTCTTGAATTTTTAGACAATGCTGAGGTTTTAGATTTGTTTTTGCCAGATTCAAAGAAACTTTATTGATGCAATCCAATTGTTTTTCTTGACTTAAAATCTGGCTACATTGTGAGACATCATTATTTGTAAGGCTAATTTCATAATTTACAGCATCTTGACACTTTTGATCCTGACCATCGGAAAGACTGGCGCAAAGAGTTACATTTTGTGTTTCAAGAGCTTGTGTGTAATTTTTTTCTTCTGATTGCTTTAGACCTTTACTTCTACATAAATCTCTTAAAGATTCTTCCTCCAACAAATCACACTGGCTAATGTCGGCATTTGTTATGGCTTCTTTTAATGCAACTTTATCAATACAATTATTTTTTTGCTTTAAATCAGTGATTTGATTACAGTCTTCTAAAGAACCTGCTTTTATACTATTTCTCAATAATACACTATCTATACATTGCTTTCTTAAGTAGTCATCCTTAATTTTCTCGCAAAGATTCGAATCCATGTCCATTAATGCCTTATTTTTATAAAAAACATCCTGACAATATTGTTTATTAGGCAAAAATTTTAAATCGTCACAAGCAAGCAAAATCTTACTTGCTATGACTTCTTTCAAAATCAAATTGTCATAACAATTTAACTGGGCATCTTTTCCTTCCGTTTGTTTACACTTTTCCTCGGGCGAAAGCTCTGAAAAATCTGTCACAACGTCACTGACAAATTCTTCCATGTTATCAATAGGATCTGACTCAGGCTGAATTTTTATAGTAGGGTTATAGCTTGGAATACTCGTTTGTGGCTTATCTACATTGGCAAATTTATGCAGGGCATAGATTAATCCAAGTGTTATCAGAAAAATTAGTACAACAGCAATAAGTATTTGTTTTTTTTGTTTTTGAATAAAATTAAATATTAACAATTTATTTCAAAGAACAATTACCTGTATTTTAGCAAAACAATTAAATTTTTAAATAATATTTGTTAGGGAAGTTCGGGTTAATTTGATATATGGAGAAAAAAACTGTAGAATTATCGCATCTTTTTCAATTTACTAAAATCAAAACAATGAAATTTATAAGCGGACTAAAAAACTTCAAAAACAAGCTAATTCGTATCGGCACAAGGGAACCTCTCAATATTTTTTCCATCTTGATAATCCTTGGTTTAGATTTATTTGTTCTCACTAATCTTTTTCAAGGACTTGATTTACAGGCAAGGCAATTGGAAGCTCCATGGGAAAAAATTCCTTACCAGTGTACTGGTTTAATTAGCAGCTTAGAAAGCGATGAAAATAAAAAACAGACTGTTTTAAGAGCTTTAGATCAAAACCTTGATTATTATTCGGAAATTGAAAATAAATTTAATGCGGCACTTGTTAACAATAAAAATAAGCAAAAAATAGACTTAAAGTGTCAGGAAGTTTTCGATGCTGCACTCTTGCTGAACAACAATGCGGATTTACAATGGCTAAATGACGACATAGAGGAACTAAACAAAGAAAAACAAAAACATGAGTCAGCAATTTATCAATATGAAAAAGATTATGACACAATGCTCTTGGAAGATATTGCAAACCAACCGAATCAAGCGTCAATCATTGAAGGTAAGTCAAATGATGTAAAAGATAAAATCAGAGAACTTAAAAACGCAATAAGTACAATTGAACTGAGAATTGAAAACATAGAAGCAAAAATAATGGAATCTGAAGATGTCACAGAGTTTTTGTCAATTCTTGTACAGAACGAAGAAAGTATTCTAGAAACAGAGAAGTCTTTAAAGTTTTGGTATCCGCTTAAGAAAACCGGAGTTCAGTTTTTATTTTTATTCCCACTGCTTTTACTCTTTATCTACCTTTATCGTCGCAGCTTAAACAAAGGCAACGAACTTTTGGTTTTAATTTTTGCGCACTTATTGGTGGTAGTTTCTATTCCAATTCTTTTTGAAATTATCCGTCTTTTTTTGGAAATTCTTCCTTTTAATATTCTAGCAGATGTATTAGAAATACTTGAGGCTCTCAACCTTATTGTTCTGTGGAATTATCTTTTAATTTTCTTAGGAGTTCTTATCACAATCGCCTTAATCTATTTTATTCAAAAAAAGCTTTTCTCCAAAGAGAGACTTTATTTAAAAAGAATTGCCAAAGGCAAATGCTTTGCCTGTGGCGTAAAAATCAGAGAAGATCTGCAGCATTGTTATAATTGCGGTACAAAACAATTTCTCAACTGCCCTAATTGCAAAAAAAGCACCTATCTTAAGGGAACAAATTGTACAAATTGCGGCTTTAACCTAAAGCAGAACAAAGAAAATAAATAAGAAAAAATAGAGAACAAAAGCGGTGTCTATAGTCACACTGCTTTTCATGCTCAAAAATTAATAGAAGTGCTATTGAGATTGTAGAAAAACCCCTTCTTGTTGAGCTTAATTAAAAAATTTTCAAAACAGCTTAAAGCACATTTTTAAAACTAAAAACAAGCCACGTCAATACTTTTACACATATAATAATTTAAGGTGTAAACTCTAAAAATAAAATTTTATTCACATGTGGAAAACTTTTTTAAATGTTTTAATATACTTATTATAACATCGTTTAATTAAAAAACCCTTAAGACAACTTGAGACAGGTTTAGACACAACGAGACAAACTGAGACAGAAGAATAAAAAAACGACACCCCCTAACCCAAAAATGGCTTTAAAAAAGCTTTCCACTCTTTAGATTTTTCTTGGGACAGACCGGGACAGAGGAGGACATTTTTCTAAATAGGCAAAAACACAATTTTAGACAAATTGGGACAAATTTGCTATATTTGACTTATAAAAATTGTTTTTTAATTTCAAACATGCCTCAGAAAGCCTTGCTAAAAAACAAAAAGATTGTTGCTGATTTTTTAAATGTATCGGTTAGGACAATCAATCGCTATATTCAAAAACACAAACTTTTTGTTTATGCCCACAATAAAGACAAAAAAATCGACTTGCGGGAACTTTTAATGAAAATTAATGCAAATGACTCGAGACAAGTTGGGACAAGTTTGGACAAATTCGGAATATTTGAACAAAAATATGTCAACAAAAACAAAGATAACACCTTCAATAAAGACAAAAAAAATGATTGGGACAATCTAGGACAAGTTGGGACAAAAGATAAAATAAGTACTTTAGAAAAAGGAAAAATAGTATTTGGTTCTTTTAACAAAACAGAAGAGCAAAATTTACAGAAAAATTTTGTGTCAAGTCTGCAAAAAGCAACTCAAGAGGCAGAAATTTATAAAAAATTATACGAAGATTCTGTTGCCGATTTAAAACTTAAACAAGAACGCTTGGAGGGGGCAAATTACCGAGTAGGACAATTAGAGGCTCAAATCGAAGCTTCTGTTCCCTTGCTTACCTATAGACAAAAAGAAGAAGAAATGATACAATTAAACGAAATTCAAAAAAAAGAAGAAGCAAAACAAAAAAAAGTTATTAAACAATTGCAAAAAGAAAAAAGGGAAGTGCAAATTGTGAAAAACACCTACATCATAATTTTATTAAGTTTTTTCTTTTTAACACCTCTAATCTTGATATATTTCTTAAGTCAGTAAAAATGCCTAAAATTGATAAACTCTTTAAATTCGCAGTAGAAAAAAACAGCTCAGATATTTACCTTGCGGTCTGAGCTTTACCAGCCTTACGTATGAGCTGATCAATAGAATACTTTAAAGAATTATCTTCCAGCGAAGATGGAATCATTTCACATCAAGAAGCGGAAGATTGGTTTTACGATTTAATGACACAAGATCAAAAAGAACATTTTAATAAAACTCATGATATTGACTTTGCCTATACTGCTAAATGAATAGCGCGTTTTCGTGTTAATTTTTATCGTCACAAAAACTGATTAGCAGGCGCTTTTCGTCCTATTTTGGAAAATGTGAAAACAATTGACGAGCTTGGACTTCCATCCGCATTAAAGAAAGTGACGGATTATAACAATGGCTTGGTTTTAATTACCGGAGGTGTTGGTAGTGGTAAATCGAGCACCTTGGCTGCAATTATTGAAGATATCAACAGAACACACAACAAGCATGTTATTACGATTGAAGATCCTATCGAATTTGTCTACCAAAATAAAAATTCAATTATTGAACAACGTGAAGTCGGTGAACATACGCTCAGTTTCAAAAACGCTCTCAGAGCTGGTTTGCGCGAAAATGCAGATATTATTTTACTTGGAGAAATGCGTGATCTGGAAACAATTGCTCTGGCAATTACAGCCGCAGAAACAGGTAGCCTTGTCTTAGCTACACTACATACAAACGGGGCATCAAAAACAGTTAACCGTATTATTGATGCTTTTCCTGCAGATCAACAAGCCCAAATCAGATCACAAATCAGTGAGTCGTTAAAAGCTGTCGTTTGGCAACAATTAATTAAGCGGAAAGATGGAGCAGGGCGAGTAGCCGCCTGTGAAATTTTATTTAAAAACCCTGCGGTGGCCAATCTAATTCGTCGAGATAATATTAACCAAATTGATTCAATCATTGAGACAGGTCTTGATAAAGGCATGCAAAACATGCAAATGCATTTAGATATGCTGGTACAAGATGATTTAATTGATAAAGAAGAAGCTGAGGCGCGCAAGCCTAAGGATCGTCAATTAACGTAATGTCTTGGTTAAAAACAAAAAAACTTGGCAGATCTTGAAGGTCTGTCAGGTTTTAAAAGCAAATAATTATTTATCTTTACTGTAAAACAGCACCTTTCTCCGCGCCTTGAACCTGTTTGGCATAGCGGGCGAGCCAGCCTTTTTTGATTTTAGGTTCTAAAGGAACAAAATTTTGGCGACGTTTTTCAAGCTCTTTTTTATCAACCAAAAGTTCTAACTTACGATTTGGTATGTCTATTTCAATCTTGTCCCCTTCTTCAACTAAACCAATTAATCCACCCTGAGCAGCCTCCGGGGCAATATGTCCGATACATGGTCCTTGTGTTCCTCCGGAAAAACGACCGTCTGTAATAAGCGCAACACTTTCTGATAAACCTTGTCCCACAATTGCAGCAGTCGGTGAGAGCATTTCACGCATCCCCGGACCTCCTTGCGGACCTTCGTAACGAATCACAACGATATCTCCGGACTTGATTTGTTGATCCTCAATTGCATGCATCGCGTCTTCCTCACTGTTGAAAACACGCGCATTGCCTGTAAATTGCATCATTTTTTCACTGACTGCAGATTTTTTAATAACAGCCCCTTTCGGTGCTAAATTACCTTTTAAAATTGCCATACCGCCATCAGGTTTGAGAGGTTTTTCCAGTGTGTGGATAACTTCTTCAGGGCCTTTTTCAACTTTTTCCAAAAGTTCAAAGAGCGGTTTTTGCATGCAGCCTGTTGTGTTCTTTAATCTGCTTTGTAGGTTTTTCAGAACAGCCGGAATACCGCCGGCAATTTCCAAATCTTCCAACATATATTTACCACTGGGCCTGAGGGAAGTTAAGTAAGGCGTTTTTTTGGAAATTTGGTCAAATTTTTCCAAATCCAAATTCAAACCGCATTCGTGTGCAATCGCCGTTAAATGTAAAACCGTATTACTACTGCCTCCCAAAGCCATATCGACACAAATTGCATTTTCAAAGGCTTCCATGGTCATAATGTCACGTGGCTTCTGATCTGCTTGAACCATGCTAACGATTGTTTCACCCGCTCTTTCCGCAATCCGCCTTTTTTTGGCACTGACTGCCAGAGCAGTTGCGCACCCCGGCACACTCATTCCCATCACTTCGGTTAAACATGCCATTGTATTTGCTGTATATAATCCTTGGCAAGAACCCGCGCCAGGACAAGCTTGTTCGCACATATTCTCCAGAGTATTTTCATCTATCTTGCCTGCTTGAAATTCTCCTACAGCTTCAAAGGATCCGGTAATCAGATCAAGCTTTTCTTGCCGGTAAAAACCTCCCAGCATCGGTCCGGCAGTAACTACAATCGTAGGAATATTAAGTCTGGCTGCGCCCATAAGCATTCCCGGTGTAATTTTGTCGCAATTGGTTAAAAGGACTAATCCGTCCAAAGCATGACCTTCGGCGACTGTTTCAACAATATCGGCGATTAATTCCCGACTGGCTAGCGAATAATGCATTCCTTTATGTCCCATTGCAATTCCGTCACAAATTCCCGGTACGCCGAATAAAAATGGTACTCCTCCACCTGAAGCGACGCCTCTTTCGATAAAACGTTCCAAGTCACGCATACCGATGTGTCCCGGAATTAAATCCGTGAAACTTGTGGCAACACCAATAAACGGCTTTTTTCTTTTTATACTTTTTGGGCTTATGCCTGTGGCATAAATTAAGGCTCTTTGTGGCGCACACTTCGGACCTTTTCTGACTCTATCTGATCGCATATTCTTTTTTGATAAAAATTAAATTTTCGACTTTATTATATTGTAATTTTTGAATAAATCACAAGTCTGACTTTTTGAGGAAAAAACAAACGCTAAGCAAGCGTTAGTTAGTTCAAAAAAGCACTGTTTCAAAAAATGTGTCTGTCATTTGTGATTAAGGTTATTGTGTAGGCAATAACTAACCAATCTAAAGATGTCGAAGCAAAAATGTCCAA
>JANQMV010000059.1 GCA_028279865.1 Candidatus Altimarinota bacterium
CTATTTGTTTTCCTTGAGGTTGAACACCCCCTGTGTCCCCCTCAAGGGGGATTTTTTTCAAGCTCATAGCTTTCTCTACATATTCCATAATCTTTTCCTGTTCTCCACTGACGAAGTCAACTTCGGTTTTTTCCTGAAATTGTCTGGCGTTGCTTTTGGTGCCGCAGCCCATGACGATTACTTTGGCGTTTGGGGATTGTTTTTTGAGGTTGGTGATGGCTTGACGTGATTTGTGATCAGCAGAATTTGTGACAGTGCAGCTATTTACTACAATAAAATCTGTTTCTTGAGCATCTTCGGAATTAATCAATCCATTTTCAATAAGCCGATGCGCTAACTGATCTGAGTCGTAGCGATTGAGTTTGCAGCCGAGAGTTTTTATATAAAATTTCATGCAATTTCAATGAACAAAACATGTGGCATTTTATATATTTGGTTTTTAAGAGTAAATTCATTTTTTACTTTTGGTTGTTTTGTTTGTAGAATGTTTGTGGAGACTGCTATAACAGTAACGTGTCATTCTGAGGAGAGAAGCGACGAAGGATCTCTACCTTCCAGTTATTCATAATTTGAAAAGTTGATATTAGTAATCAAATTGTTGAGGCGGCTTCATTTCGTAAATTAAATTCAGAATGACAAAATAGTTTCTTTTAATAAGTGCTGCCAATTCTCTCAAGAGGGATTTAATTCTTAAAATTTCAGATTTATGTTAATTATTTACGCTCACCCAAATAAGGACGGACATTGCGGTTACGTGCTTGAGGAAGTGAAGACGAGGCTTGATGAGAAAGGGGAGGATTATCAGGTGCTTGATTTGTATGAAATGAAATATAATCCGGTGATGAAACCTGAAGAACACTATACATCGGGGCATCGAGAAATTGCTCAAGATACGAAAAAGATCCAAGATCTAATTACAAAAAATGATAGGATTCTGCTTATTTATCCGACTTGGTGGAATGGAACTCCGGCTGTTTTAAAAGGTTTTTTCGATCGGGTTTTGGTGAGTGGTTTTGGTTTTAAGTACAAGGGAGCGATTCCCCATGGTCTGCTCAAGGGTAAAAAGGCTGCCGTAATTACGACGACCGGGGGTCCTGTTTGGGCGGAGTATTTATTGTTGGGGAATCGGTCTTTAAAGGTTGTTGTGAAGGATACCTTGGGATTTTGCGGGATTAAAGCCAAAGGATTTATGATCGGTTCGGCGAAAAGATTCACCGAAAAACAAAAGAGAAAAATTGAGAAGAAGGTTGTGAAAATATTAAGCTATATTGCATAAATTCTTTTAACTTTTGAGGTAATCTTAGTGATGCTTTTTTGTGTGAAAAAAGTTTTTTTAGAAAATATAAAATACACTTGCAAAAATATTAAAAAAGGTGTATAAACAACAACTGTGCTTGTTTTCTTATAGAAAAGGTAAATAGAAAATATTAATAAAATGAAAAGATCATCTAAAGAATATTTTTTCTCTGAAGTTGCAGGGAAGATTAAATGGCAAGGTGAAAATCCTCTTGATTTGTTAAAAGAGGCTTCTTGTTTAGAAAATAAAAATGAGGGAGAATCTTTGATTAATGAGATTAACTTAGCTTTTTCTCGTTGGCTTGCTTTTTTAGATTTTCAAGAAAAAATATTGAATATAATTATGGATGTACCGACAACAAAGAAAGAGTTTGATAATTCTTTGTCAGGAGCAATGAAGTGTACTATGGACTATGTCGGTGCTGAAAGCTTTGAAGTTTTTATTTTAGATTATAAAAATAGAAGCTTAAAATCTTACTTAACTAGTACTGGTAAAATCCAAGAAGATATTTGTTTTGAAGGTCGAGATAAGGAAGTAAACAATGCTTTTAATGCTTTCTTCCTGCCAATAAAAAGTTTTGAGGATTTAATAAATCCGCAAAATAAAGATACCAAACCAAGGTTTGGTAGAGAAAGGGATGGAACATTCACTGTTATGTTTCCCTGTTATGATGCCAAACATGTTTTTGATTCTATCGTTCAGTTTAAATTCAAGCCAGAAAATTTGGGAAGAGATGACTCAGAGAGATCTTTTAATCGAGAAGAGATTGAGAGTAATTGCTGTTTTTTGGAGGAACTTTTTGCAAAAGCCATTCATAATTTTAGATTTAATGCTGCTAAAATAAGAGAAATTAAAAGAGAAGGATTGAGGGATAAGTTAACAGGTATTGGCAACAGAAAACTTTTTGATGCTTTGTTATCAAAAAAACTAGAAGAAGTAAAAAGGAAAGAGTCTTCTTTTGCACTCTTATTACTTGATATTGATCATTTTAAGGGTGTAAATGATCAGTATGGTCACCTTGCAGGCGATTTTGTTTTACAAAAGGTCGCACAAGCACTTGAGGACAGGCTGAGGGGGAGCGATGTTATTGCCCGTTATGGAGGAGAAGAGTTTGCGGTTATTTTGAGTGGAACAGACTCGCTTTCCAAAGCTCAAAAAATTGCGGAAACGTTACGCAAACTGGTTGAGAGTCTGAATTTTCAATATAGAGATAATGATATTCATGTGACTGTCAGTGTCGGAGTTTCTCTTTGTTCCAAGGACGATGATAATCCAGATGGGATAATTACACGTGCTGACAACGCTTTGTATAGGGCAAAAGATGCAGGCAGAAATCAAGTTGTATTGGATGGGCAAAAAAATGGAGCTGCAAATTCTCTGCCTGAGTGGGTGGAGAAAATATTTGCTACACTAAAGCAGTTCTCGCAGAGCAAGGCTTAAGTTTCGCTTCAGGTCATCCGTTGTTTTTAACAGAGGAAGCCTAAGCTCACCGCCAAAATCAAATCCCATCAGATCAAAACAAGCTTTGATTGGCGCAGGGTTGGGTTCCTTGAAAAGGAGAGTAAACATTTTCTCCAGTTTTTTGTGAATGGCGAAGCCTTTTTCATTTTCTCCGTTTTTGTAAGCTTGCCACATTGCTTGCATTTGCGCTCCAACAATATTGGCAGAAGCACTGATTGCACCATCACCGCCTGCTTCCATATTTTTGTAAACCATACAATCTTCACCACTCAAAACATAAAAAGGGTGGTCAATTTCTGTTTTTGCTTTAATTAATTTTTTTGTCTGTTCCATATCACAGGCAACATCTTTCACTCCGTAAATGTTCGGAAAATCCTGTGCAAGTTTGATAATTGTTTCCGGTTCAACATTACGACCGGTGCGGGCAGGTATATTGTAAATGAAAATCGGTAAAGATGTACATTTTGCTACCGAGGCAAAGTGAGCGTACATACCTCTTTGGTCAGGACGGTTGTAGTAAGGCGCCACAACCAAGGCTCCATCCGCACCAACTTTTTCAGCAAACTCCGTCATTTCCACTGTCGCCCGGGTATCATTTGTGCCGGTTCCTGCCATGATCGGAACACGACCTTGGACATGCTCAATTGTGAACTCAATTCCTTCCTGATCTTCTTTCTTTGTCAGAGTGTTGCTTTCTCCGGTTGTTCCAAAAGGAACAAGTCCATCGGCTTTTTGCTCATCGATTAAATAGTCGAGTAATTTACCAAGTTTTTTATGATCAACTTTATAAACATTATCCTTTGCAAAAGGAGTAATGTTCGGAATCCAAATACCGCTAAAGTCGATAGTGTTTTGCATATGTAGAGGAGTTAAGGTATTTTAAGTCAAGATAAGTCATTCTGGCACTCCGCATTGCGGAGTTAGTCCAGAATCTGCAACCGTTTGTTTGATGAAATTAATTCACAAACCTCGAGGTTCAAGATTCCGGACAAGCCGGAAAGACAACTGAAACGGAACATGAACAAAGTTCCTGAATCAAAATTTTTATATGAAATCTCACACCTGACATCTTACAACTTTTCACATGCAAATCTCAAGAAAAAAGACGAGGACACTGCAGATTGGTGATTTAAAAATTGGTGGAGATCATCCGATTCTGGTGCAATCAATGTGTAATACAAAAACAAATGATGTGAAGGCAACGGTTGAGCAAATTAAAAAATTGGAAGCGGTCGGATGTGAAATTATTCGTGTGGCAGTACCCGATCTGCAAGCTGCCCGGAGTTTGGGAAAAATTAAGAAACAAATTAATTTACCTTTGGTTGCGGATATTCACTTTGACTATAAGTTAGCGTTGGAAGCGATTGAGCAGGGGATTGATAAATTGAGAATTAATCCGGGGAATATTGGAGGAAAGGAGCGGGTGGAGCAGTTAGTTGAAAAATGTAAAGAAAAGAAAATTCCGATTAGAATCGGTGTAAACGGAGGTAGTTTGGAACGTGATATTTTAGAAAAACATGGAGATAAAGCTACGCCTGAAGGCATGCTGGATTCGGCTTTGCGTCATGTGAAAATTTTGGAAGAGTGTGGTTTTTATGATATTTGTATCTCTGTGAAGGCTAGCGATGTTCCAACGACGGTTGAAGCTTATCGTCTGTTATCCGAAAAAGTTGACTATCCTTTGCATTTGGGAATTACCGAGGCAGGGAGTGTGGCTGTGGGAGGTGTGAAATCTGCGGTTGGTTTGGGGATTTTGTTAAGTGAAGGGATTGGTGATACTTTGCGTGTTTCACTGAGCGGTGATCCGGTGGAGGAAGTGAAGGTTGCGTGGGAAATTTTAAAAAGCTTGAAATTACGTCAGAGGGGGGTGGAAATTACTTCTTGTCCGACGTGCGGGAGGACAAAAATTGATTTGGCGAAAATTGTTAGTGAATTGGAAAAAAAGACGTCTCACATTGTGGAGCCTGTTCAGATTGCGGTGATGGGGTGTGAGGTAAATGGTCCGGGGGAGGCAAAGGTAGCAGATATTGGAGTGATTGGTGGAGATGGCAAGGTTTCTCTGTGGAAGAAGGGTGAGTTTGTTAAGGTTGCGGAAGAGGATGCTGCTATAAGGAATATTTTAGATTTATTTTAGTTTTAGGCGAACAGTCATTTCCTGGAGAAAATTTTTATACTCCTGCTTTAAATTTATAAATTTGACTCCATAATAATTATTGTCATTGCTTATGATTTTTCCTACGAGATTAAAGGTTTTGTAATTTGCTTTGTTATTCTGCATTTTCTCCTCTATAGTGAAACGCAAATTTATCTTAGATTCTTTTTGGATTTTTTCTTGTGTCTTAAAACCAAGACCTCCAACACTGATATTTTCTAATGAAGCTTTGAAAGTTTTGTTAGTGTCAAGATTCTTGCAACTAATCTCGACATCTTTTTGGCAGATTTCAGCTCTTCTAACCCTTAAATTTTTTCTTTCATTGTTTTCTGGTCTCATTCTGTCTCTTATCCGTTTTTGTTCTTCTAAGACTTTTTGAATAAATTGTTCATTAAACCTTCCCTTAGTGCCTTTCTTTAAGATTTCTCCTACTTTTAATTTGTCTCTCTCCGCTTGTTTTTCCTGGAATTCTAAAACTTTTTTTCTAGTTTCTTCAGTAATATATCCTAACCTAACAGCGACTGATAAAAACTTGGTTTTATCTCTTAAAGAGTCACTTTCTTTTCCTTCTAGATGGGCAGCAAGATCTTTTGGCATTTCGATGCTTCCTTTTGCTTCATTCATCTTTTTTAATTAAGAAATATAACAATTCTTAGTATTATAATATTATTTGTCAAAAAAGTCAATTTTTTGGATATGAAAAAAGCCTCCAATTACTTAGAGGCTTTTTCCTGTTTTTTAGACTAATTTACTCAAAACTCACTTCCGGGGCAGTCTCCGCTCCTTCAGTCGCTTCAAAAAGCTCTGCTTTGCCAAAGCCAAACATTCCGGCTAGCATGTTGTTTGGGAAACTGCGAACGTAAATATTGTAAGGTCTGACAGTTTCATTGTAATTTTTTCTTGCTACGGAAATACGATTTTCCGTACCTTCGAGTTGGGCCTGTAGCTCGAGGAAGTTTTGATTTGATTTGAGATCGGGATAAGCTTCCACTACGACCATCAGACGACTAAGTGCAGAGGATAATTCCCCTTGAGAAGATTGGAATTGGGCAAAGGATGCTGCGTCGTTAATGTCAACTTTGGTTTGAGTAGCGCTAGCACGTGCACTGACAACCGCTTCCAAGGTCTCTCTTTCTTGAGCGGCAAAACCTTTGACTGTATTGACCAAATTAGGAACTAAGTCCGCGCGTCTTTGGTATTGGTTTTCGACTTGGCTCCAAGCTGTTTTCACGCCCTCATCTTTGGTAACCATTGTGTTGTATTTACCTATGAAATAACTACCAAAAAGCAAAACCAAGATACCTAATCCCAGCACAATTTTGAATATTTTTGACATGTTAATTAAATTTAAAGTGTAAAGGTAAAAGGTTTAAGTTAAATTATAAATGTCGTTGCTTCCCCTTGAAAAGGGGACTGAGGGTTTTGTATTTTTTCCTTTCGGTTAAAACCCTCTGTATCTCCCTTGCTAAGGGAGACTACTTCGCTATCACGAAGGACTTTTTATATTTTATCAACTTTTTGACTTAAAATCACGAGATTGTCATTTAGATCCTGAATAAGCTGATTTTTCTTTTCACCGGTGAGATTGTATCCGTTTTTTTCCGCTTCTATCAGATCGCTTAAGACAGCTAAATCTACACTATAGTTTTTGCCAATATTTTGAATATCTTTCTCTATACCTTGATTTTCCTGATCTTTCAAAAAATTTAAACCCTCAAAAATTATTGCCAAAGAAGGAATGATTATTTTCAAAAGATTCCTCCTTTTTTTGGCTAATAGAAATTGTTCACGTAAATAAATCAGCTTGTTTCTCAGCTCAAACTCAAGTTTGATTTTGAGGTGTTTTTTACTGATTTTTAAGTTTGTAAAATAGTCATGTCCTTCCACTAGGAGATGGTTATTTTTGATATGTAAAAATTCGAGAGGAAAAACATCCTTTCCGTTTACGATTTCATCTTCTTTAAAGATGATAAAATTTTCACCTTGGAAATCTTTACGCAGAGAATCCAGTACTTGGTAATCAACATTCGTTACCACAAAAACAACGATTTCTGTTTTGTAACGTTGGTAGCGTAAAATTGAAAGGAGATGATCTCCCAAAGTTGATTTTATCTTTTCCAGCTTTGTTGTTTGCATGATTTGAATAGTTAGTAGTAAGTAGTGTGTAGTTAATAATTTCCTTAGGACTGTTGAACTGTTTGTATACTTATGTCCAATAGCTCTGCGAGACTGTTTTGAACCAGCAATTTTTTTACCATCCTCCTCCGGCACCTCCGCCTCCGAAGCTACCTCCGCTAAAACCTCCAAAGCCGCCGCCGCTCCAGCCTCCTCCTGACCCCCAACTGCCTCCCGAGCTCCATCCTCCTCCGGAGGACCAGCCACCACCTGAACCAAGATTGTCTCCATCTGCCCAATCGCAGATCAAAGAGTAAATAGCCAGAATAATTCCTAAAATAAAATGTAAAGCGATTATTCCGAAAAGAAAGACGAATGCCGTAGATAAAAAAGAGCGTTCTTTCCTTTTTTGCTTATTTTGACGAACCCAGACACTTTTAGCGGGGATTAGTACAAAAGCAAGAATAGTTAGAAGCGCAAAAAAAACAGATTTGTCTTGCGAGAGAGGGGGTTGCTTCTTATCTGACTGATATAAGGCGATGATGGTGGGATCATTGGCTAAATAACCTTCAATGTCTCTGAGGGCATCAAGTATTCCTTGTGCATAGATTCCTTGTCGAAAGTTTGGCGGATAATGCCTCTCACCAATTCTTTTAATAACGGCATCAGGCAGAGTTCCTTCAAGTCCGTAACCGGTCGCCATAAACCATTTGCGATCATCTATCGCTAGGACAATCATCAGCCCATTATCATTTTCTTTTTTGCCGACACCCCACTGTGTGGCAACTTCATAAGTATAGTCAAAAATATCATATTCATCGGTTGTACTTATTGTCAGAATAGCGATTTCAACGCTGGTTTTTTCTTCAATATTTTGAATAAGCTCTTCTAATTTTTTTTCTTCCGTTGCTTGAAAAACTCCGGCTGAATCAGTGACATAATCTTCATAAGCAGGTACTTCAAAGGCAAACACTTGTGAAAAAGATGCAAAGCTTAAACAGACGCTGATGAATAATTTACGTAGAAACAATTTGTGTGAATTACAGCTTAATTATTTTAGCAAATTTTGAATTTTTTTCTATTTTTTCATATAACAACAAGTTGCCATAATGCATAATATTGTCATACTGGTTTGTTCCCGCATCAGTATCTTGAAGCAAAAGTTGTGCTTACAGATTCCGGATATTTGTACGCCAAGGTGGAAGCCTGAAAGACTATTAAGAAGGAATTACCAATATTATGAATTAATTATGATTTTGAAGTGATAGGAGCCACTTTTTATAAATTTCTTTTCTTTTGTCATGGTTGTGGAATTTGAGCATTTGGTCGGAGATGATAATGCTTGATTCGGGTCCTGCGAGTTTGGCTTTTTTTTCTGCGCGCGGTTTGAGTTTTGTTTTTAGTTTGTTCTCAATGAAATTACCAAATTTGCCATTAAGGATTTTTTCAAGGAATTTGGAGATAAAGCCCCCTTGATAAAGGGGGTTGGAGGATTTGTTTGAGGGGAACGTTTGATGAGGTTTAGGCACTGTACC
>JANQMV010000030.1 GCA_028279865.1 Candidatus Altimarinota bacterium
TCTCTTCTCAAGCTCATCCAGCCAGTTGCAACTTACCATCAGCTATCTCAATTTTTGTATTATCTTCCAGCGTATAATCATTTGTCGTCGTAAAATCAACACTCGTTGTTAAGGCTTTTGATTGAGGAATTAAACTTGCGGGTAAGATTATTTGAAAAAATAAAATTGTGGTTAAAATTTTTGAAATAAGCTTAAAAAAGTTCCCTGAACCAAGTCGAAGGGATACTTCTCAGCTATTGTGTTTCGATACTCTTCGACTTCGCTGAGAGTACGACACTATTTTGTTTTGATTTTTCTTGTACATGGTTTTGTTTTTTTTAAATTTTAACGAACTTATTTTAACATAAAAACGCCCTCATTGCAAAAGTTTTAAAAATATTTTTTGATTATGTTTTGAAATTGGAAAAAAAATGAGTTAAACTTTCCTAGCGTTAAATAAAAACAAACAAAAAAACAAGCTTACCTGCACTATGCATGTTGGTTTTATTCTAACTCAAATTATTTGGATCCAGTAGAAGAAATAAAGGCAAAACTAACCATTGAAGAAGTTGTCGGACAATACGTACAGCTTGTTAAAGCCGGACGTAATTTTAAAGCACTTTGCCCTTTCCACAACGAAAAGACACCAAGTTTTATGATTAGCCCTGACAAGGGGATCGCTTACTGCTTTGGATGCCAAAAAGGTGGAGATATTTTTAAATTTGTACAACTTGTTGAAAATGTTTCTTTTCCCGAATCAGTTCAAATGCTTGCGGAAAAGGCGGGTGTTCAATTACCGGCTTTTTCAAAGGAAAAACAGGCTGCTAAAAAACAAGCCTTAGAAATCAATGAAGCTGCTACGCTCTTTTATGAAGAGCAATTAGCCAAGAATGAAAAACAAAAAAACTACTTACTCCAAAGAGGCCTGACAGAACAAACAATCAAAGATTTTCGCTTGGGTTATGCTCCTGACTCTTTTAATGAAACTCATAAGCACTTATTACAAAAAGGTTTCTCACGTCTGGAAATTATCAATAGTGGACTTGGCGGGAGCAAAGATACTGCAAATAATGAAATTTACGATCGCTTTCGCGGACGCATAATGTTTCCGATTACAAACGTTTTAGGCAAGGTAATTGCTTTTGGTGGCAGAACATTAAAACAGGAGAAAGAAGAAGCTAAGTATTTGAATTCACCCGACTCACCGACTTACAACAAAAGCTTAGTCTTATATGCTCTTGATAAAGCAAAAAGTAAAATTCGTCAGAAAGATAAAGTTGTCATTGTCGAAGGTTATATGGACGTAATTGCTTCACATCAAGCCGGTATTACAAACGTAGTGGCAAGTTCGGGAACTGCTTTAACGCAAGAGCAAATCAAGCTTTTGAAACGCTATACCAATAACTTTATTTTTGCTTTTGACACCGATGAAGCCGGTAAAACAGCAACACACCGAGCTCTAGAGCTTGCAATTGCAAGTGATGTAAATGTGCGTATCGCTCAAGTTCCGGACGGAAAAGACCCGGATGAATGTATCCGTCAGGATTTGGACTTATGGATCAATACGATTGAGAAAACAAACTCGATGCTAGAATTTGTTTTGTCTGATTTAATGCAAAAATTTGACTTGAAAACAGTTCAGGGCAAAAAGCAAATTGTGCAAGAAATTCTGCCAATTATTAAAAAATATCCCAACCGAATTGAACAAGAAGAGTATATCAAACAAATTGCCAATCGTCTGAGTATCAATGAAGCGGTGCTGCGTTCAGAGCTTGTAAAAATCAAAAGCTCAAAGACGCAAAACATGAAAAAACCTGAAGAAAAGAAACAAAACAAGCCTCTCTCCCGCGAAAAATATCTTTTAGGAATGCTCTTAAATTTTCCTGATTTTTATGAATTGATAAATCAGGAATTAGTTGAAAAAATTTTTTTAGATCAGGGGACAAAAAGGTTTTACAAAATCATAAAAAGTCAATATAATCCTCCTCGCAAATTTGACATTGAAGAATTTTTAACAAATTTTGAAGACTCGGAAAAAGAAGAATTTCATTTGTGGCAACTTTTTGCGGAAGAAAAATATAGTCGATTACCCGAAGAATCAATCAAACAAGAGTTTCAAAAAATAATTCGTGAAATTAATAAATCCAACTTAGCTGAAATTAGGGAAAAACTGGTACGTGATTTAAAAGAGGCGAAACTAAAAGGGCCAGAACAATATTTATTGGCTTTAAATCAGTATAATCAGGTTTTAAAATTAAAGTTTTAAAACCTGATTATTCAGCACCTCACTTTTTGTTTTCGCTTAAGTCAATCCAAAGACTCTGCGATTACTCCATAACGACTTATTTCGCTTACATTTATAATTTAACTATTTTCACTGTGGCAAAGAAACAAAATACATTTATAAAAATGCCAAGTGATGAGGAACTTTCACAGTATCCTCAAGGAATTAAAGGGTTAATCAAAAAAGGTAGAGAGCAAGGATTTGTTACCCATCAGGAGCTTCTCAAAATCATGCCGAACTTGGAAAATGATGTAATTTTATTGGATGAGATTTACACTCTTTTCATGGATTTAGGCATCGAAGTGATTGACGTAAAGGACAGTTTTTTGTGGGATATTGATAAAAAGAAGACGAAGAAAGAAAAACAGAAAAAAGAAGCAAAAAAGAAAACTACCGAAAAAGATTTATTGGACAATCAGCAAAAAAGTGACTCTGATGAGGAAAAAGAAGAGGAAGAGGTCGATGAAAAAGAAAAGCAAAAGCAAATTAACCTTGCTGAGATTTCCAACGACTCAGTACGTATGTACCTAAGCGAAATTGGTCGCGTCAAACTTCTAACGGCAAAAGAAGAAATTACACTCGCCAGAGCAATTGAAAAAGGGGATAATTCTGCAAAACAGCGCCTAGCAGAAGCAAATTTACGATTAGTTGTCTCAATTGCCAAAAAGTACATAGGACGTGGTCTTTCTTTTTTGGACCTAATTCAAGAAGGTAATATCGGTTTGTTTAGAGCGGTTGAAAAATTTGACCCTGAGCGAGGATTTAAATTTTCAACCTATGCGACATGGTGGATCCGCCAAGCGATTACACGTGCAATTGCTGATCAGGCTCGTACAATCAGGATACCGGTTCACATGGTGGAGACTATCAATAAACTCACTCACACACAGAGACGTTTGGTGCAAGAACTCGGGCGTGAACCAACTTCCGAGGAACTTTCTGCCGAAATGGATATGGACATCAAAAAAGTCCGTCATATTTTAAAAATTTCTCAAGATATTATTTCCCTTGAAGCACCGGTTGGGGCGGAAGAGGATTCAAAGTTGGGAGACTTTATCGAAGATGATGATGCTGTTTCGCCTGTTGATGCGACCGGAAAACAAATCTTGAAAGAAAATATTCACGAAATGCTTAAATATCTTTCGCCTCGCGAAAGAAAAATTATTGAAATGCGCTTTGGTTTGACTGATGGAGTAGGGCATACTTTGGAAGAAGTGGGTAAAGAGTTTGGAGTAACCCGAGAAAGAATTCGTCAGATTGAAGCAAAAGTTTTACAAAAATTAAGAGAACATCCCACAAGCGTAAAGATTAAGTAAGTAGGAAAAACCCCTTCTAGTCTTCCTTTACAAAAGGGAGGAAATAAAACTTTATATTTATAAAACCTAAATACCATGCCAAATACAGCACAGAGTCAAATCTATATAACCAAAGAAGGTCTCAAAAAACTCAAAGAAGAACTCGATTATCTGAAAAACACCAAAAGAAAAGAAGTTTTAGATAGGCTTAAGGAAGCTATCTCTTACGGTGATCTTTCGGAAAATTCCGAATATGAAGAATCAAAAAACGAGCAAGCTTTTGTTGAGGGACGTATTATCGAACTTGAAGAAAAAATCAAAAAAGCACAAATAATCACAGAAAAAAAAGGCAAAACAAAAGCTGATTCTGTTCAAATAGGAACAACTGTGAAAATTCAAAATTTGACGGACAACGATCCGACTGAAACATACACAATTGTCGGTTCTACGGAAGCTGATCCTATGAATAATCGTATTTCCAACGAATCGCCGATTGGCAATGCTTTGATTGGTCAACATAAAGGATCAACCGTAAAGGTTGAAGCACCTGCGGGAATTTTAGAATACAAGGTGATCAGTTTTAAGTAGAAGATTGAGTTTGTAAAAACTGGGCTTAAAGAAGTTTTATCTATAAAAAAGAGCAGCCAACAGTCTGCTCTTTTTTATTTTGTTGTTACTATTTTTATTTATTTCTCTAAATTGATAATTTTATAAATCGTATCTGCCACCTCTCCCCGAGTAACTTTTTGGGTAGGAATGAGTTTGTTGTTATCTACATCAAAGAGAGTGTTTTCTTTTGAATATGCGGCATATTTTGAGTACCATTCATCTCTATCGACATCATAGTAAGGTTTGTTAATCACATTTTCATTTAAGTCGACTTTTGCAGCTTCCAGTAGAACTTTTAGATACTCTGCACGAATTATATTGTTTGAAGGTTTGAAACTTCCGTCAGGATATCCGGCTACAATATTTTTTTCTATTCCTGTTGCGACAAAAGGTGAGTACCAAGACGGACTTTCCGTGTCGGGAAAATCAATTTTATCATCTTCCGCTAAATTAATGCTAAGACCTGCGATAATCATTTTCAAAGCCTCTACTCTGGAAACAGTTTTTTCCGGTTTAAAACTTCCGTCATCATAACCGGAAATAATATCATTTTCTTTTAAGTAGCTAATTGCTTCTGCAAATTCGTGCTTTGTATCCACATCGCTAAAAAGTGCCTTACTATCAGCACGGAGATAACGACTCATTCCCACAATTGCGCCGTTTTGTGCCTTAATTTTAACATCTCCATCGCTGGAAGCAGTGAAAATTACTTCAGCTTTACCATTTTTAAAATCACTGGCAGTTAATTCTTTTGGCTCAAAACTACCGGCACCGTCAATTAAACTAAACTTAACTTTACCAATTGAAGTGTAATCAGGAGTAGCTTTTCCTTCTTCATCTATTGCTTGAATTGTAATTTTTTCCGGAAGTTCCGGGATGAATTTTCCGTCATGTTCAACTGCAAAAGCTGAAACTTGCTTGATTTCGCTAATAAAACCTACTTCAATTGACTCCTCTCCGATTTGAATCACGGTCTCCTCTTCTGTAGAAGTAAGATAATTGACTGTTGCTACGCCATTAACAAAGTTGCTTGCTTTCAATGAATCTGGCTGTAACACTCCTAAACCATCGGTTTTCACAGGAATTGCCTCTGCGGGATTGAAATCTTTTAATAATTGATCGTCTTCATCATATGCTTTTACAACCAAAGTAATCGGACTACCAACCATACTCAACCTTTCTCCCAGGATTTTAAGCACATATTCCTGATCCTCTTCTTCTACGATTGCTTCTTCCGGATTTTCTGCATTTTCTTCGTTTTCATCATTCTCACTATCATTTTCTTCATCCTCGGTTTTTTCCGAAACAGTTAATGTTAAACTTTCATTGAGGTCGTTTTCTCTCACATTGATGGATGTTTCTCCGATTTGATCTGCAATAAACGTTAAATCACCAACGCCTTTTGTGAATTTAATAGGAACTTCATTCTCATTAATTTTAAATGAAAAATCTTCACTTGGTTCATAGTTTGTAATTTTTTCTCCATTGGAGTGAGCTTCAACAATAATACCAACTTTATCACCTTGTTCGACGCTTAAGCGTGAAACCAAAATTTGAAATTGATCAGGATCAAGTTTCGGAGCTTGGGTAAAACTTAGCTCAATTGATTCGCTAATTTCACCATCTTTCACTGTAACCTCTACTTCTTTTTCTTTAATATCAGTGAAATTTAAAGAAGTTTTTCCTTTTTCAAATTTTAAATTTCTCAAATAGCGACTACTACCTGAGTCGGCAGAGATTTTAAAATCACTACTTGGCTCATATTCTTCAAGAATATCGCCATTTTGGTCATATGCTACAATCTCCAAAGCAACTTGTTCTTCCGTATAAGCATCCGTTTTTTCTGCTTCAATTTTAAACTCACTTAATTTTGGCTCATTTTTATCTTGGTTTGAATCTGCTGAGGATCCTCCTCCACTATAATCTAAATGTGCTTGCACCCATTCCATTGGATTGACAGTATGCTGAGCAGCCTTTGACTTGTTCAAACCTTTATTAATTGCTTCAAAAAAACTATAGCCCGCACTATTTGCCTCTGATGAAGTAAACGGCCAATATGGGTGCCATGGAGCTGTCTCCCGGTCAATTTGGAAGTGCAGGTGCGGAGTTGTGGAAGTACCTGTATCACCGCTTAGAGCAATTATTTCTCCTTTTTCAACGACTTCTCCTTCACGTACTTTGATGCTGCCCAAATGGTTGTAAGCTGAGTAAAGGGTTGTTTTTTTACTGCTATCCGGATAATCAGGTACGTTCGGATGTTGAATGACAATATGGTTTCCAAAACCTGTGTTTTTCTGTTTTACTAAAACAACTTTACCATTTGCAACAGCTTGAATCGGAGTTCCTTTTGGAACCCTGATATCAACAGCCAAGTGCGATCCAACATTTTCCCTATGATCTAGTTCATAATTTCCAAGATAGACCACGGAATAAAGGATTTTTGAATTACGAATGGCATTATCTTTTGTGTTTCACCACTGGAGAGCTGATTCGGGTGTCTGTAAAAGATTGGCATCATATTTCGGCATACTCATTAAGTCTCCTGTGGAGATTGAAGCAAAATTATCCGTATAATGATCTCCTCACCAGGTGATTGAATTTGGCACTTTTTCTATCGGCATGACCGTTCCATCAAATGGTTTTGGAATATTAATGACACTTGCTTGAAACCATGTATTGCTTCAGAGTAGACTCAAAGATCCTCAGATCAGAAGCAATAAGAGAGCAAAAACAACAGAGCCTTTATTTTTTTGGATGTAATTTTTGATTTGTGTTTTCATTTTAGATTGTCTTAGAAATTATTATTCAGTAAATTGTATCAGGAATTAAAACAAAAATCAATGTATCACTACCACCTTGACAGTTTAGACGAAACAAAACAACTCAGCCAAAAAATAGCAAACAGGCTTGAAAAAGGAGGTGTTCTACTTTTGTACGGAGAGTTGGGTACAGGTAAAACCACATTGACTCAGATGTTTGCAAGTTGTTTAGATATAAAAGAAAAAATAAAGAGTCCCACTTATACTTTGATGCAAAAGTATAAACTGAAAGATGGGAGAAGCTTTTATCATCTTGATTTATATCGACTTACGGATATTGATGAAATTTTGGGTATCGGCTATGAAGAAATAATCGCCGACATGAAAAATATAATAGTGATTGAATGGGCTGATCGGATTGGTAATCAAGATAAACCCAAAAATCGTCTTGATGTTTTTTTGAACGTACATGGGGAAAATCAAAGAGATGTGGAGCTAAGCATTGTACGAGAAAACAGAATGCGCGAGGAAGATATTCAAGCTCTCTTGAATGAATTCCAAACGCCTCAAAATGTGCGCAGGCACTGTGAAATGGTGACGCAAGTTGCTTTGGAATTGGGAACAAAGCTTGTGGAAAAAGGAGAAATAATCAGCCTTGGTTTTCTTTATGAAGCGGCAATGCTACATGATTTGGTACGTTTAATTGATTTTAATGAATTGAAGAAGGAAAATTTTTCAGAAGAAATAAGTGATGAAAAATGGGCGCTTTGGCAAAAATTAAGGAAAAAATATAAAGGGCAACATCATGCTAAAGTTGCCCAAGAGATTTTGATTAAACACGGACGTCCTGAAATTGCTGAAATCATTCGCAAACATTGCACAAGTTGTATTCTGAGTAAAAGTAGAGAAGAAGAGCTTATTACTTGGGAAGATAAGTTGCTTTATTATGCAGATAAAAGAGTCAAGCATACAAACATTGTGAGTGTTCAGGAGCGTTTTAAAATGGGGCGAGAGCAAAATCCACACCTAATTGAGTCTGAGAAAGAGTCTCAAGAGATTCAAAAGAAAGTCTTAGCTTTAGAAAAAGAAATCTTTGATATTATTGAGGAAGATCCTGTGACTTATGAGTTTTTTGATTAGCCTTAGGCGGGAATTTTTTCTGTATTTGAGTTAACTGTTAAAAGAGTGTAAGTTTGTAATTACAGAGCTTTTTTGCTATAAGTAATGCATGAAGTTAATTTTTTTCCTTTATGAAGATTCAGGAATTTGCCCGGCAAAAAAAATATATATTTTGGGACATTGATGACTTTCAATCGCTTTCTGTAGATGTGATTGTTGAGCATTTCTTGAACTACGGAGATATGAATGACATAAGAAGAATGTTTGAAATCCTTGGAACAGAGAAGGTCGCTGAGATCTTTTTTAAGCAAATATCTAGGAAACGTCACAATTACAATAGTAAGGTAAAAAACTATTTTCAACTTTACTTTAAAAAATATGCATAGAGAAATTTTAAATTCTCAACAAATAGACTTATTGCCATTAATTCAAGAGTTTGGCGTTGATTTTGGTTTAGTTGGAGGCACCGCAATTTCTTTGCAAATTGGACATAGACAATCTATTGACTTTGATCTTTTTACAAATAAAAAATTGAATAACTCTGCAATAAGGCAAAAAGTTATTCGGAAGTATTCAATTAATCAGGTTTTTCAAGATGACCAAGAAGAGTTTACTCTTGTAATTAATGGTGTGAAGCTTACTTTTTTATACTATCCTTTTGCAATTAATTTTACAGAAAACCTTGACGATATTATCAAAACTCCGGATTTGAAGACTTTAGCGGCAATGAAGGCTTATGCCTTGGGTAGGAGAGCAAAATGGAAGGATTATGTTGATTTGTATTTTATTTTGAAGGATTACTTTTCTCTTGAAGAAATAACTAAGCGGGCTCAAAGTATTTTTAAAAATGAATTCAACGAAAAGAATTTTCGCACACAACTTGCTTACTTTAAAGATATTGATTACTCGGAAAAGGTGATTTTTTGTCCAGGGTTCGAAGTTAGTGAAGAGGAAATTAAGAGTAAACTGCTCGAATTCAGTTTGGAAGAATAAAGGAGAGAGGTAATGTTTGAACCTTGTTTATGGAAAGCGCATATGGTAGAATCCTTGAAAATTGAACTAGAGAAAAGATGATAACCGTAAGCAATCTTCAGAAATCATTCAAGGACCAGCCGCTTTTTTCGGATGTAACTTTTAATATTGGAGATAAAGAAAAAATCGGATTAATTGGGAGAAATGGATCGGGTAAGAGTACTTTTATAAAAATGCTTTTAAACAAAGAAGATCCCGAAAGTGGAACGATTAAAATTCCTGATTGGTTAAAAATTCGCTCGTTGGAACAACATCTTAACTTCTCAGCAAACAAAATCCTTGATCAGGTTTGCAGTGCTTTACCCGGGAATGCGCATGAGGAAGACTGGAAGGCAAAATCTATTTTGATGGGGCTTGGTTTTAGCGAATCTGATTTTGAAAGATCTCCTCAAGAATTCTCAAGTGGATTCCAAGTGAGAGTGCGTCTGGCTGAAGCTTTAGTCTCTGATGCAGATTTATTAATTCTTGATGAACCGACGAATTATCTGGATATTTTATCTTTGCGTTGGCTGGAGCGTTTTCTCAAAAGCTGGAAAGGTGCTTTTATTTTAGTTACGCATGATCAGCATTTTATGGAAGAAGTGGTAACGCATGTTGTGGGAATTCACCGTGGTAAAATGAGAAAAATGCAAGGTACTCCTCAAAAACTCTTGGAGCAAATCAAACTGGAAGAAGAGGTTTATGAAAAGACACGTCAAAACCAAGAGAAAAAACAAATCAGGACCAAGAAATTTATTGATTCTTTTCGTGCCGGAGCGCGTTCTGCAGGTTTGGTACAGTCGAGGATAAAAGCTCTGGAGAAACAAAAAATAAACGAAAAATTAGCCAAAATCCCCGAGGTTATTTTCAACTTTAAGCATGAGCCATTTAGAGGTAATTCTCTTTTGCAGGCGGATAAAATTTCTTTTGGATATGACCTTCAAAACATCCTGATAAGAGACTTTTCACTGACAACTTTTCCGGGAGATAAGATTGCGATTATCGGTCGAAACGGACAAGGTAAATCTACCCTGAGCAAGTTATTAGTCGGGCAGCTCAAACCTCAAGAGGGGAGTGTAAAAATCGGAGCAAATCTGAAGATCGGTTATTTTGGTGCCGATAATAAGGAAAATCTCAGTCAGGATAAATCTATTTTAGAAGAGCTGATTACTTCGGTTCCAGATGCGACAGAACAGCAAGTACGCAATGTCTGCGGTTCTTTACTTTTTTCCGGAGATGCTGTGAAAAAACCAATTTCCAAACTTTCAGGGGGAGAAAAAAGTCGCGTGAGCCTTGCGAAAGTTTTACTTACTCCTGTTCAGGTTTTAGTCTTGGATGAGCCGACCAATCATCTTGATTTGGAATCTTGCCAAGCTTTGACTAAAGCGCTCAGAGAGTTTCCTGGCACGATAATTTTTGTAACACATGATGAAGAGATGCTTGCTCAAGTGGCAACACGCCTAGTGGTTTTTGAGCAAGGTGGTGTGAGCATGCGGGAGGAAAGTTACCCTCAATTCTTAGAGTCGGGAGGTTGGATAGACGAAGAGGAAAATTATTTTAAGAGTTTTAAGCAAGCTTCCACGGGGAAGAAGCAACATTTAGCAAGAAAGGAGCAGAAAAAACGTCTGAGATTTTTGAGAAATCGTCAAAAAAATTTGGAGAAAGAAATTAATAAATTGGATAAGGAGCAGGAAGAGAATTCCATTTTATTTCAAGAAGCATGTGAGGTGAAAAACCATGAGGAGATTAAATTTTATGGAGAAAGAGCGAAAGAAATCTCAGATAAGATTGATGAAATTTACCAAGAACTTGAAGATTTGATGAAGGCGGAAGAGGAGTTAAAGCTTCTTCCTTAGGCTGGAAAAATAATTAATTCCTTAATTTTAAAAGCAGTTTTCTAAAATCTGCTGATTTTTATGTGGATCAAACATGGCAAAAGGGTTTTTCAAAGTCATTTTTGAGCTAATGTATAAGCTTCTTTTTTTTTAGAAAAAAAGTCTTTAGGCTTAATTATTTTTTAACTATTCAGGTATAAAGTGGTTTTAAAAATTTTATTTCATATTTTAAATTTCATGAAAAAATTACAAACTGCATCTTTGCAAAAATACAAAAAAATTCTCTTTCCTTTTTTGTTTAGTTTCTTCTTGGGTGTGTTTTCTTTTGCATCCTTGACTTATGCTGAAACAATTCAGGAATTTATCGCAAATTTAGCGAGTAAAAACCTGGGTTTACACATCCAAGGTAATGCAGCTTTTGAAAAAGATGTTTATGTAGGTGAAAATGTGGGAATCGGAACCGCTAATCCGACGGAGAAGTTGACAGTGGATGGGGTTATAGAGACAAGTGGTGGAATTAAATTTGCGGATGGAACGACGCTAAATTCAGCAGCAGTTTCTTCTAGTTCTAGCGCACCAACTGGGGTGATAAATCAATTTGCAGGTAGTGTGTCCCCTGATGGTTGGTTAATAGCAGATGGTTCAGCAGTTAGCCGGACTATATATGCTGACTTATATTATGTTATTGGTGAAACATATGGAAGTGGCGATGGAACAACAACTTTTAATTTGCCAAATTTAAAAGGGAGAATCCCTGTAGGGATAGATTTAGGAGATACATCATTTGATACTATGGGCTTTACTGGGGGAGAAAAGACACACTTATTAACTGCAGATGAGAGTGGGATACAAGCACATACACATATGATTGAACAAAAGGATTGGGTTTCCACCAATCCTGGAAATTACTATTTGTATGATTCGAGTAACGATTTAAATATTACTTATAGAAATAATAACAGAGGTACATTGGTTTGGAACTCTCTTTCAAACCATAGAACAAAAAATGCGACACCTCAAGATGCTTTATTAGCACACAATAATCTACAACCATATATAGTTTTGAACTATATCATAAAATACTAATTAAATAAACTTACCTACTAATAATATGCTTAAAAAACAAACAATCTATCCCTTAATCATTGCGCTACTTTGGCAAGGCTTTAGCTTACAAGCCTTTGCCGGAAGTATTTCTGTTAATTCAAGTGGCGATAATATAGATGTGATTCAAACCAAAAATGATGTTTTTAATCTTAAGAAAGCAAGTAGGTTTAACGGAAGTCATGGCGTCAGTGAATTTATGGGAAATTTTCAGTATAGCTATCCTGTCGCGCTTACTCCGGGTAGAAACAACCTCACACCCTCAATCGACCTAAGTTATCTCAACTCCCGTCGCAATGTTAACTCAATTGCGGGAGTTGGTTGGGACTTTAATCTGCCTAAAATTGAACGCTACTCAGAAACAGGTGCAATAGAAGATCTGTACACGGAGAATAACTTTATTTCTCATTTTGCAGGTGGAAACGGAAAAATCAATTCTTCAACCGGTGTTACTTTATATGGTGAATATACGCCGAAGGTGATTAACTCAAAAATTAAGCATGAGTTTTTAGCAAACAACACGTGGAAAATTACGGATGCTTCAGGGACAGTTTATCTTTTGGGAGCAAGTGCTGATGCAAGAATTCAAAGTGAAGATGGAACGAAACTGCATGCGTGGTTTTTAAGCAGTGTGACCGATACTAATGGCAATCAGATTGCATATGAATATCTAAAAATTCAAGGAAATCCTTATTTAAAAAGAATCACTTATGGAAATGAAATACAGCCGTTTGAAGTACGCTTTGAGCCTTATTTTTCAGGAAATATTACGGAAATCAATGCTCTACCGAGTTATTCGAGACAGTTTCCGGTAGTCGAACAAAGGGAGTTGCTGGATAGTATTGAGGTTTTTGATCCTTTTTCGGGAGATAAACTAGTTTATGAATTCACCTATGAATCAAGAGAAGGAATTAACTTTTTAACTCAAATTCAAAAAAAAGGAATCGATTCATTAGGAACTATTACAACAGAAAATCCAACAACATTTGATTACAATGCCTATATGGGAGAGTGTTCTTTTACCCCAACGCTACCGGTAGATGCATCTATCTATGCCAGAATGTGGTTTCATCCAAATTATGAATATGCAGTCAATGCTTTGTACACGGATTACAACGGAGATGGCTGGATTGATATATTGAGTAATTATGTTTCTGTTGATGGTGATCCACCAGTATATACGTATTATGATGAAGTTTATCTGAACCAAAAAAATGGAACATGGCTGGAGGTTGATTTACCCGAACCTAATGATATTCCAAAAACTCTTAATACTTACGATCGCCGTGATAATATTTTTAATTTTACGACATCTCTTGATCTAAACGGCGATAATCTACAGGAATTTTATACAGGGAAAACTTATCACCAGAGAGATTATGATGCTTATATTCCACAAATCACAAAAAATTCTTTATCTGAAAATTTATGGGGTAAACTGGGAGATGTCAATGGGGACGGGCTTTTGGATGTTTTTCTCTTTGGAGATGTTCATAATCTCTCTTTTGGGCAAGTTTCAAAAAATACCGGAACAGGATGGCAAACCGAAACTTTAACATTTCCCACAAGCTTCAATAACAATAAGGCTGATTTTTTAGAAAATGGGAGCATACTGATTCAAGATCTCAATGGAGATGGCTTGGATGATATCTTCATCATGGAGCAAAACGTACAAAGAGACACTCTGTGCCAGACCGGTACTTATGAATATTCGTATAAAAATCATTTATTATTAAATGATGGAAATAATAACTTTATTGATGTTTCAGAAGATGTGCAATTTCCTGGTTTTAATTATTATTCCTATCAATTTTTAAGTAGATTTTTTACTTGCCAACAAGGTGATCTAAAATTCGAAGATGTGAACACAAATAATATTAATTTCTTTGATTTTAATCGAGACGGTCTAGTTGACATTCACAATACCAATACTTCTGCAGGATGGCAGTATAACAATGGGAATGGTTGGGGAGAGCATTCTTTTTATCCTTCAGGCAGTAATTTTTATGGAGGTACTTATGCTTTTGGAGGAGGAGAGACAGTTGATTTAAATTATGACGGTGTTTTAGATCAAGTTATTTACCGAGGTAGGCATGATGGTGAAAAATCGATTAGGCAAAACGTTTATCCTGATTTTCCCGTTTTAACCAAAATAGATGAACCTCTTGGTAAAAAGATTGAGGTTGAATACACTCCGGCTTCCGGTTATTTGGATGCAAGCAATAATCAGCTAAACCCTGATTTACCTTTGGCACATTTGACAGCATCCAAGATTACGCAAGATGACGGACTGGGCAATGTGAGCACGACAAGTTATACCTATTCCGGAGGCAAGCTTTATCACCCGGAAATTGTACGCGGTCATCAAAAAAGAGAACTTCTCGGTTTTGCCAACGTTGAAAAAACCTTACCGGATAATTCAAAAGTAATTAGCGCATATCTACAAGGAAATGAATCAACTAATTTTGTAGAAAAAGGACTTCTAACAAACTCAAAAATTTACCAAGATGAAAACACTCTTCTACAGGAAACAGAGAACTTCTATCAAACATACGAAAGAGAGACAGATGGTTTTCAAACACAATTAATCAAACAATTGCAGACTATTTACGCTGCCTCGGATCAGAACAATAAAGTAAGTACGGCTTCTCAATATACCTATGATTCAAACGGTAACTTAACCCGAGAAATTAATTGGGGAAAAGTGGTGCTTGATGAGAATGAAGCAGATGGTTTTTTAGATTTGGAGGAAGATAAAATTACGACGGAGATTCAATATGCAACCAATACAACCAGTCATATTTACGCTCTAACCAGCCAAACGGAAACCAAAGATTTTACTAACAATACCATTGCCAGGCAAAAAATTTATTATGATGATGCGACGGTTCTGGGTGAAGTGAGCAAAGGGAATCCGACTAAAAACACAGCGCTTCAAAGTTTAAATCCTTTGCGGGAAATTAGCACAGAGACGACCTACAATACTTACGGAATGCCGCTGACTTTCCAAAACGCACGTGGTTACATCACCACAACAACCTACGATACTCACAATCTCTATCCTCAAAAAATCACCAATGCCAAAGGGCATGCAACAAATTATGTCTATAATTATCTTTTTGGCAAAGTCGTTGAAGTGATTGACCCGAACGGAGCGAAACAAAAAACAGTTTTCGATGGCTTGGGCAGAGCTTCGGAACAACAAGTTTCTAATCCGGAAAATTCTCAAGAATTAGTGACAACAGCGAATCTAACTTACAACTATTCAAGCATCCCCGTAAGCATCGAAACCAAGACTTATCCCGGGCATGATAATCTGGAAGTTTTGAGTAAAACCTATCTGGATGGATTTGAGCGTACGATACAAACAAGCATAGAAACAGAAGGAGTAGATCAGTATGTGACGACAAGAACAGTGTACGACGCACGTGGGAACGTCAAAAAACAACTTTTACCGCAAACTTATAGCAATACTTTGTTTAAAAGTAATACAGCAGGCAAACCAAGCACAGATTATACTTATGATGGGCTAAAGCGACCTTTGACAGTGAGCAATTCTCTGGGAACGGCTTCAACTGTTTATTTACCTCTTGAAACTCAAAGCACAGATGCAAATGGAAAGCGTAAAGATTATCTCTCCGATGTGCGTGGAAACTTAATTCAGGTCAAAGAATATCTGGATGGCTTGCCTTATAATACAAATTACTCTTATGACACTGCCGGTAATTTGATCAAAATTCAGGATGCGGAATTGAATGAAAAAAGTTTTACTTATGATTTATTCGGCAGGAAGTTAAACGAAGAGTTATTACATAAACCGGATGACTTAAGTCCAGCAAGTTATGCTTACACTTATGATGACAATGGAAATATCTTGAGTTTAACCGATCCCAAGAATCAAGTCGTTAATTATGTTTATGACGAATTGGATCGACTCACAACCGAAACTTTCAATACCCAAACACAAGCTTCTTATACTTATGATCAAGGCAATTACGGAACCGGTCGGCTGGTGACAGTCGCTACGCCTGATCTTACGAAAAACTTTGCTTACGATGTTTTGGGCAGAATTTCGACTGAGACAAAAACAATTGATTTGGTAGATTATGTAACTGCTTTTAGTTACGATTTGCTCGGCAAACCACAAACGATGATTTATCCGGAGGGAAGCGTGGTTTCTTACATTTACAATAATGCCAATTTCCTTGAAAGCATTAATCTGGGTAGCGGTGCGCTGGTGACAAATTTTGATTATGCTCCAAATTTATCTGTGAGCCGGATTGATTATGCCAATGGAGTTTCGACGGTAAATACTTATGATGAAAACCAGCTGCATCGTTTGACCAAGAAATTAACCACGAAAGGTGTTCAAAAATTACAGGATTTAAACTATACCTTTGATCCGATTGGAAATATTACGCAGATTAATGATGTCTCAGATACTCAAACAGCAAAGACAGCGGTGTATGCTTATGATGATTTACATCGCCTGACTTCAGCGACAATTACAAACACTGCCAATACTCAGGATTACACGCGCAGCTATGCTTACAGCCTTACGGGGAATGTTTTGAATAAATCCGATCTGGGAAATTATCTCTACACAGCCAAACATCCTCAGGCTGTTTCTCAGGCAGGTTCGCAAAACTTTGCTTATGATTTGAATGGGAATTTAACCACGGACGGAGTTTTCAGGCATGTTTGGGATTATAAGAATCGTCTGACAAGTTCAACTGCTTCGGGGACGACGGTGGATTATGTTTATGATGAAGGAAGTACCAGAGTGAAAAAAGTCAGTTCCGGCACGACAGTGACTTATGTTTCCAAGTATTTTGAGCTTGATGGTGAGACGCCGAAGGTGCATGTTTATGCCAATGACCTGAAAGTTGCTTCGGGTGAGCCTTATGTAGCGACTGTGACAGGTTCTGTGGCGTATGAGGTGAATAGTGAGGTTTGTGATCTGACTGCTACGGGGACTTGGGTTATAGATGAAAATTGTCTGTTAGATGAGGTTGTGTCTGTGGTTGGTGATGTAGTGGTGGAAAGTGGGGCTGTGCTTACAGTTGGATCTGGCGCAATTTTAGAAATTGATTTTTTAAATCAAAAATTATCAGTGGAAAGTGGCAGTACTCTTTTTGTTGAATTAGGTGGTTTTGTGAGAAACAGAACTTCAACCGGTGCGATCTCTACTCCTTTCCCCAAACCTTATACAGTAACCGGTTCGGTGATTGCTTATCGTAATTTGATGTATCATCATAGTGATCATTTGACAGGTGCGAATGTGGAGACAGATGTGGAGGGTAATGTGGTTGAGTTAATTGATTATTATCCGTATGGTGATATGAGGTTTGATGAGAGGGTGGGGGATTATGAGAATAATTATAAGTTTACGGGTCAGGAGTTGGATAGTGAGACGGATTTGTATTATTATGGGGCTAGATATTATGATGCTGAGGTTGGTAGGTTTGTGAGTATTGATCCGTGGTTTGGAGATTTGAGTGATCCGCAGAGTTTGAATAAGTATGCGTATGTATTGAATAATCCTCTGAAGTATGTGGATCCGACGGGGATGTATAATGTAGAAACTGGAGAAATTGAGGAGGGTGATACTGCAGATGATATTGTAGATCAAGTGAATGAAGCATTTGGGATAGATACCGATTGGGAAACAATTGCTGATATTAGTTTTTTCAGTACAACAAATGTTGATGAGCTTGTAGGAGAATATACATATGTAAACTTAGAGAGCACAGCAGACATTACCAACATATTGAATGACTTAAATAATGAAAGGGCAATGTTTGCAAAAGATACTGATTTTAATCTATTTGATTTAACTTATATGTTTATGATTGGTGGTGGCTGGGATATAAAGAATTCGGGAGATGAGATACTAGGTGGTGGCATAAAAAACAGAAAGTACTGGTCATACATATTTGATGGAGATTTAATTAGATATGATGCTCCAGGTAATATTAATTATGGATATGTCAGTGGTGCTATTGGAGTGAGTCAGGATGGAGTTCGTAATGGTGCGGTTTTTGAGCAATTTATTGGAGATACTGTCAGTTCAATAAAGGAAGTATTTTCAGGAAAGTCATTTGAGATGCCTAGCTTTAAGGACAATCAGGGTGACTTAGATTATGCACTACAGGGGTATGACTTATATAATCCTTAATAATTTTTAAAACCATATTTATAAAAAAATATGAAAAAATACATTAGTTTAATAGTGTTTTACGCACAAATATTTATTATAAGTAGTATACATTTAATGTTTAGTAATCCATATGAAAGTTTAGAAGGGATATTAATATACTTTCTGATTATATTTGTATTTGCATTTCTCTTTTGGTTGTTCCTTCTCCTTATTGGTATGGTGTACAAAAGAGTAAAAATTTTATTAATATCATCATTTCTTTCATTTATTTATTTACCTTTAGTTTTTTTAACGAATCTATTTTTTGAAGGTGTGATAAGACAATATTGTTATTTAAATGTCATAGCAGGTGATTTTGCTTTACAAGAGTTGGCAAGGCAGTGTGTTGAATCTACACAGAAATTAAGCCTTCTATGTTTTGCATTACTTTTCTTAATATTATTATCTAATTTGGATAGAGGGATTCCAATTAAATTTATTAAGAAGTATTTTACAGATTTACAAAAAAATTCTAGTTTAAATAAATAAGCCCCTTCGTTCTCCGTTGGTGTTATCACCAATGGAGCGGAGTATGACACTAAGCATTAGGAATACTTGAGGTGTAGTTGCATTGGTCATAAGACCAACACACAACAAAACAATTTTAATTAATAACCTATAAGCAAGATGTTTAAAAAATACTTTAAACCAGGAGATCGTGTAAGGGTTTCTGATGATTACCATTCGGTCATTTTAATTGGAATGCTATGAACGGTACGGTTGGAACTCTCGGGGAAGATGGATGCGGAAGAGTTACCCTAGATGCGAAAGGAAAAAAAATGATAACTTATTATGTTAATTTTGATTATCGTTGTGATGATGGGAGTGGTGATGGACCGTATTCTGGAGGAGGAATAGAAGATAAATACTTGGAATTATTGAATGATTAATTAATAATATGATGAAAAATTTTCTTCGGTTGGAGCATGTTTGCAACCTGCTCAAGATGTTTGTGTCAATAAAGAGGGTAGGGGCAAAAGCTTTGATTCAAGTTTCAAACTTGAACCAACGAAGAAAAATGTTTTATAAAAGCCTATGGTTTTATATTTAGAGAGAGGATTGAAATAAATTTACTTATTTGTAAAGCAATAAAAGTTGCCGAATGAAGAGCTTTTGTGTCAAAATGTCACAAAAAAAATTATTTTTTTATTTAGATCTATAACTCATTTGTCTATGAAAAAATTACTATTATTTATCGTTTTTTTTCTGATTTTAGTTTTTTCTTTTCGGAAAGAAACGTCAGCTTTTGTTATGTATCAGTCATCTTATGCTATTGGTGATGAAGTAACGATCCAGGGAACTGGATTTGGCAGTTATAATGACTACAGCTATTTGTGCTTTAATAACGAAGAAGACTGTTTAGATTACAACAGTGAAGAAATTCTTTCTTGGACAGATAATTCAATTACCTTTACTTTGCCAAGAATTGCTGATAATGGTTTGAATAGAGGTCGCTTAACCGTATACAAGGGAGACATAAAATTACAAAGTAGGGTAGAAGTTGACAGCGGTTCTTTCAATATTCACCCCTCAATTTATCATGTTTATCATGGTGACCCGAGTGATGAATTTGAAGTTTCTAGTATTACTTCATATGAAAAAATAACCCTCATTGGAGAAGGATTTGGTGATGAGGAGGGATATGTATATTTTGGTCCAAGAGCTGCAACAATTGAGAGCTGGAATGATAGGCAGATTCGATTAAAGGTTCCTGAAATACTAAATGATTTAAGCAGCTTTACAGTAAAACATCATAATGAAGAATTTGAATATCCTTTCCCAGCTTATACGGATATCACAGATGACCCTTATTCAGGGTATCAAAGGTATCTAATATCTCTTGAATATCACGATTTTATTAAAACTTTAAACCAATTAACTAATGTGACTGTTGCTATAATTGATACAGGTGTATATATTAATCACCCAGATTTAAGAGACAACATTTGGGTCAATAATTCTGAAACTATTGGTAATGATCAGGATGATGATAATAATGGCTATATTGATGACATTTACGGCTATGATTTTTTAAATGATTCTCCTGAAATGACGACAGTTGGTGGTCATGGTACTGCGGTTGCGGGCATTATTGGTGCTGATAGAAACAACTCAATTGGAATAGCCGGGTTGTCTTCTTTTGTAAAACTAATGTCTCTAATTGCTTGTAGTGAAGAAGATGGTTGTCCCACTGATGCAGTTGTAGAGGCAATATATTATGCTACTGATAATGGTGCATCAATTATTAATTTAAGCTTGTCTAGTTATATGACAACTGGCTATAGTGATGATTTTAATGAAGCTATAGCATATGCTTACGATAGAGGTGTTTTAATTATTGCCTCTTCTGGAAATGGTGATGTAGAGGGTAAGATAGGACAAAGTTTATCTTTAATACCTCAGTCTCCAGTTTGCAATGATAATGAAAAGAATATGGTTTTGGGAGTTGGTTCATCAACTCCAGATAACAAGTACATTTCTAAATGGTCAAATTATGGGGAATGTGTTGATATTTATGCTCCAGGTGAAAAAATATTAACAACGACAGTTCCTGCTTATAGTATGTACGAGGGCTTTTTTGGTTACGGAACAGGAACATCATTTGCTGCTCCAATTGTTTCAGGTATAGCTGCAATAATTTTGTCAGCACATCCTCATTTGACCAATGTCGAAGTGCAAAACTATATTACTGAAAACACAATAAATGGAGTTGTGAACCCCAAAAAAATATTTAGAAAGATTAAGGAGGATCATGGTAAAAGTTATAAGAACTCTAAGAGCCCCATTCTTACGAGTGATGATGAAGGTGGATTAGAGGAACAGTTTAATCCTTTTGATGATTTTGACAACGATTTCAAGAATTATACTGCTATTATCGCTTTATATAAAAAGAATATAATCAATGGATATGATGATGGTTCTTTCAAACCTAATAATACAATTAACCGTGCTGAGATTCTAAAAATTATTGTAGAATCAAGAGGAGTAGAGCCTATCGTGGAGAAATATAATAACTGTTTTGAAGATGTTAAAGACGAATGGTTTGCTCCTTATGTTTGCTATGCAAAAGAGCAAGGCTGGATTGAAGGTTATACAGATGGCACTTTTAAGCCGGCACAAGTTGTAAATAAAGTTGAGTCTTTGAAAATGTTATTAGAGATTTATAATGTTAGTTTTGATGAAACAAATGTTAACAATACATCTTTTCTAGATATAAACACTTCAGCTTGGTATTGGAAGTATGTTTCAAAGGCATACTCATTAGGCATAATTGAAGAAACAGGTAGTTTTTTAATTCCTGATGCTGGAATGACAAGAGGGAGCTTTTGTGAGTCGTTACATAGGCTTACCAAGTAATGTATAAAATAGTTAGAGTCAAAAGTTTTGATTCAAGTTGCAAACTTGAACTAACGAAAGAGGGGGGACTTGACTTTTACATTTTTTAGTGTATTGTTGTTTTCTTCTCCTGGAAAAATTTGACCCTTCACAAATCGGTAAAAATCATGTGGTACTTTTTTCTTGGATTAATTTTAGGAAGTAGTAGCAATCAAAGTTATAGTAGTGTTAATCTAAGTCCCAAAGTAGCTTTTGGGATACTGATTATCCTGACTCTGAGTGTCGGATTTTTTTCTACTATCACGGGCTTTTTCAAGATTTACTCTGCGCAAAAGGAGTTGGCAGTATTGCCATCTTTTGCGGAGACATTTGCTCTTCATGAAACTGTTACCGATCGGTACATTTTCCTTTGTAACAGGGATAATATGTGCTGGAACGATTACAAGAAAGCCTGGGTAGAAGTGCCAAGTGGGAAGATAGATAGATGGAAAAAAGTAGGGACAATTGAGCCTAAATGGCTCATTGATCTAAAGCGGCTCGCACTTGAAGGAATTTCTTCTTCTAATATCGGTGTTGGAGCTCTTACGTTTGACCATACCTCCTATCTTACACAATAGTTTCTTGGCGTGGAGAATCATCGTCCTTTTTGGAAAGATTTCGTTGAAATCTATGAAGAAATCTTCAAGGAATAAATCAGGCAGGATAGCCTTCTTCGTAAGGGGAGGGGAATGGTAAATATCCCTCCTTTTACGGAGAGGCTATCCTCCATTAAATAAAGC
>JANQMV010000014.1 GCA_028279865.1 Candidatus Altimarinota bacterium
AAAAAAGTCTGAAATCCAAGCAGTAAATAACGATGCCGAAGGTGTCTAAGATCAAACGTCTTATCAACGTTACGAACACATTATACAATAAAAAACATAACAATGCAAGTGAATTACAAACTTTTTTCTAAAAAATTGATTAGTTGCTTGATATTTGTTTGAGTTATCGCTGGGAAATTAGCAATTCTGAAGGCAGAAGGCTTAAGTTTTCCATAACCTTTACCCAAAGTTAAACCTTCTTTTTGGCAAGTTTCATGCAGCTTTGCAATAAAATCCTCAGGAGCGTTAAGAGCAAAAACAGTTTTAGAACGATAATTTTTAGCTTTCACAAAGTGAGTAATAGTATTTTGTTTTTCTAAAAATTGATTAAAGATTGTTTCTTTTTCCAAAGTTAATTTTTCAACTTCTTCTACTCCTCCCAATTTATTCCAACGCTCCATGAGCTGAGCGATTAAAAAAATCTTCAACACATTTGGCGTACACACAGTTTGATATTTGCTTTCCATTTTTTTCCACATATTTGGAAAATTAAAAACACCGCTATAGTTCTTACGCTTTTCCAGAAGTTCTACTGATTTGGCATAAGCTCTCGGAGAAACAAAAATTAGTCCGAGTCCTGCCGGTAGCCCCAAGCATTTTTGAACGGAAAAGCACCAAAGATCAGCATTGTTAAGATCAATTTTGACTCCTCCCGCAGAAGAAGTGATGTCAACAGCCAAAATTGCGTCAGGATTTTTTTCCTTTACTGCCTTAATCTCTTCATCGTTGCACATTACCCCTGTGGAGGTTTCATTATGCGTGATAGTGATAAAGTCACAATCCGCTGGAATCTTTGTACCTTCAAAGTCATTTTGTGTACCCCAAGTGACCTCATCTGTGACAACTTCTTTGTTTAAAGAAGCGGAAATTCTGGAATATAAACCAGAAAAGCTACCATTGATAAAATGAAAAGACTTGTTTTCACAACAGTTTGAAAGGCTAAGTTTCATCGACTCTGTTGCTGATGTTGTATAGAAAATTTTGTAATCATCGGGTATTTCAAAGTATTGACGTAAGCCTTCGACTGCGCGTTTTGAAATTTCAGAAAATTGAGGACTGCGGTGCGAAATTTGTAATAAATGTTGATCCAGTGCGAGACGAATATCACTTTTTGTTTCCGGTGTAAGCTGTGATGGTCCCGGGTTGAAGGTGATCATTTCTTAGTTGGTTAGTTTGTAGTTTTTTTTAAATTTGTAAATAAGTCAGAGTTAGCAGCAGATGAAAAAGTGCTAGTGTGTCATGCTGAGTTTGTCGCAGTATGACATTTCTTTATCTTGAAGCTTGTGGCTTGTAGCTGTTCTATTCATATCCATAAAAGTCGAAAATACTCTTAATCAAGTCAAACACACAACGCATTTGAGCTTGGCGAGATGAGGCTCCGATGTGTGGTGAAGCGATAATGTTTGGTAGGGCTTTGAGCTTGTCATTTGCTTCAGGTTCTTGTTCCCAGACGTCGATTGCAGCTGCGGCAATTTTTCCACTTTCCAGTGCTGTGTAAAGTGCATCTTCGTCAACAACTCCTCCACGCGCACAGTTAATTAAAACGGCTCCGTCCTGCATGGCTGCAAATTCTGCTGTGCTTAAGAAATGTGTGGTTTCTTTCGTTTTAGGGATATGCAAAGTGAGCAGGTCAATTGCGCCTAAAAATTCGTTTAAATCTGTTTTTAATTCAACTCCGATTTCTTTCAGTTTTGTTTGATCTGCGTATGGATCATAGCCAAGTACTTCCATTTCAAATGCTTTGGCTAGTTTAGCTACAATTTGACCGATGTGTCCCATACCGACAATCCCCAAAGTTTTCCCGTTTAGTTCTTGTCCGAGTAGTTGCGGTTTTGCCCATTCGCCTTTTTTCATGGTTAAATCTGCCTCTCTGATATTGCGATATAAACTTAACATTAGTCCAAAAACAAGTTCGGCTACGGCGTTACTGTTTGCGTTTGGCGTGTTAAAAACTTTGACACCTTTTGTTTTGGCATATTCCAAGTCTACGTTATCAAGTCCGGCTCCGGCCCTACCGACTACTTCCAATTTTGTAGCTGCATCCATGATTTCCTGATCAATTTTGGCGTCACTACGAATTAGGACAACTTCAAAATCAGGGATAATTTCTTTTAGTTCCGCTTGCGACATTCCCGTTTTAATTTTTATTTCAAAGTGTTTTCTGAGAGCATCAACTCCTGCATCGGCAAGTTTTGCTGTGATAAGTAGTTTTTTCATGATTTCTTTTGGGGTAATTAATTAAAAGATTTTTTTCATTCTCGCTTGTTCATGCATTCGGGACGGGCTGAGAATCTGTAACTGTTAGTTTTGCTAAATATTAATTCGAACTTTGAGGTTAAAGATTCAGGACAAGGCAAAAAGACGGGAGAGTTATCTAGAAATTTTCTTTAATAAATTTTAATAAATCTTTGCTTTCGGTGAAGTAGTGCTTAGCTTGCATTTTTATTTTGGGTCTGTGAATATTTCCTCCGAAGCCAAGGAAGTAATCCGCCATGCTATTTTGCCAAGGAATTAAGTCACTAATCCCATCGCCAACGACTACGACAGGACAATTATATTTTTTCTTTAAACCGTAAATTGTCTGACATTTACCATTGCTCCTGACAAGAGGATTTTTTTGATCAACATCATTGACAAAACCATTTGATCCAAATGAGTATGTATTGCCCAAACAATTTTCTTCAGGGATGTTTAGTTTTTTAGCCACAGGGAGGATGCAATCCAAAAAACCTCCGCTAATAATAAAGATAACATGTCCTTGTTTTTGTAACCAAGCAATTATTTTTTCCATACCCGGCGTAATTTCCTCTACAATTTTTGTTTTAAATTGCTGTACATCACCACGTTTTAATTCTGCTAAAGCAAGTCTGCGCTTAATGGATTCTTTCAAGTTAATTTCGCCTTCCATGCCTAAATTCGTAATTTCTTCAATTTTGGGAATAATTGAATCTTTTCCTTTTTTTCTCAATCCTGCAATCAATAATTCATCAAGTGACTCAATTTTGACCAAAGTTGAATCAAAATCAAAAACAAACAGATGTTTTAAAAAAGTGCCTTCCATGATTTTTTGATTAAATGTGCCACTATTTTAATTCGTTATTTTAAATTCAACAATATTAACTTATTAAGGTAAAAAAAATCTTTTAATAAAACTAAAAATCATTTTAAAATATGTTGAACCATTCTCAACATTGTCTTTACATCGAAGATGTTTGTTCGATTCAGAAATCACAAAAACAGACTCTTGAATTCCAGGTAAAAAAAGCTTGTAAAATGATTAACTTCTAGAGATACTGATCGAAATAAATTTATAATTAATCAAATATGAACCTAGCAAAAATAAAAAAAGGAATTTTAATGCACACTTTCTTAGGTAATTTTGATAGAGGTGTTATTTTTATTTTTCTTTCTTTTCACATCTGGGAAAAAACTCAAAGCATGCTGACAGTCGCTCTGGCATTTATTATTCCCGCATTTGTGGACACGATTGCGGATTACTATTTTTCCTCTCTGAGTGATAAAAAAAACCGCGTTAAATTTATAATTTTGGGTAATATCGGGTCCGCAATTTTTTTAAGTTGCTATGGATTAGTAGATGAGATACTGATTCTCTACATTTTTATTTTTTTAAAATCACTTTTCTCGAAAATTTATGAAAGTTCTTTGCTGCCATACAAGCGTGAAATTATTCCGGAAAAAAGTTTTAAAGAATTTATTTCAAAAGAAAATCTGCTAGCTAGTACCGGGGCATCAATCGGAGGTTTTTCACTTATGTTTTTGTATGTTTTTACGCAAAATATTCCTCTAATTTTTATTATCTCCGGATTAATTGAACTGATCTCTACGCTCTTTTTGTTTAATTTAAAAAACACTAAACAATTATTACGTAAAGAAAAAGAAGAAAAGGTTGATGAGCGAATTTTCAAAATTTTAATGTTAATTTATTCTATTGAAGCCTTTGGCATTGCTCTGCTTGTGAATCGTTTTATTATCTTTCTCAATGAGACGCATAGTTTACCGATTGATCAAGTGGGTATCGTCTTTTTTGTTGTATACGGAATTTCTAATATGATTGCAGCTTATACATATAGTCTTTTTAGAAAAATTTCCTTAAAAACAATGCTAGTGTTTACATTTGCGTTCCAAGCTTTTCTATTAATCTTTTTGATGAATATTCAAAGTATAATTTGGGTAATCGCATTATGGTTTATTTTTGAATTAGCTTCTAATATTGCGCTTATTTATTCTGACGATCGAGTCAATAAAACTCTTTTCACCAATATTGGCAAGCGTCTTTCCAAATTTCGTATTAGTGTTTCTATTGCGAGTATCTTAGGTCAAGTCATAATTAGTTTTATTTGGGATAAAATCGGCATTGGTATGAGTTTTTATTTTTCTTCTACTGTGCTTTTTATGTTAACAATTTATCTCATTTCAATCAAACTCAAGCCCGTTGAGCTTTTGCGTAAATAGCTATTTCATAAAATCAAAAAAATCCTAAAAATTAGAATTCAGTTAATTCGATTTAATTTTGGCTCCCCCGACTGGATTCGAACCAGTGACCCTTCGGTTAACAGCCGAATGCTCTACCACTGAGCTACAGGGGATTAATATTTGATTTTAAGTCTTTCTAAACTTAAAAATTTCTCTCCCGACTATCTGATCTTTACGATCATAAATCAAAGATCCACGCCTTGCTTCACTTAAAGCGACGGCACTATAACCTAGGTCTTTAATTTTTTCAAGTACATTTTCTAAAAAAATATATTTTCCTCGATCCTTAAAACAAGGCAGACAAATCACAACAGAGCTCCCCTCTTTTAACACAGACTTTAGATTGACAAAGAGGTGCTCGTACAAATCTTCCAAAAAAGCAATCTCCTTCTTTAAAATTTTCTGATGTGGCAAGGACTTCTTTGGCTTACCCAAATACCCCTCACAAACCACCGCATTAACTTCAATTTTTTCCTTCAATTTATCCATAACATCATGCACAAAAGTCTGATAATTTTGCGGAAGTTCAAACTGTTTGGAAAGCCACCATAAATTCTGATTAGCTCCTTCCACGTTTTCTTTTTTGATATCCGAACCGATTACACTTAAGCCTTGTAGCAAACCTTCCATCAAGACAGTTCCGCTTCCGCAGAAAGGATCCCAAATAATTTCTCCTTTCTTTACTTCAGAAAAATTAATTAAAATTTGTGCCAGCTTAGGAGGCAACATTCCCATATGCGCATCACGAAAAGGCTTCTGATAATCCCTCAAGCTATATTTATCAATGTCCTGAACTGCCTCAGTCTCAGCAACCAGATAAGAATCCTCTGTTTTAGCTAAAATAATTTCACACCCTTTCCCTTTCAAAAAGCCTTCACCAATCACCGCTGGCAAAGAAGTGTTTTTTAAGTTTTTATTAATGAAGCGTCCCCCTTTTCCTTCTTTACGCAGAGCTTTTTTAACACCAAGCAGATAGGTAGCCAAATTTCTGAGAGGAAAATTTAGCACATTAATTCCAAATTTTATTTTTTTGTTTTCAGGGTATTTATTAATTAAAAAATTTGTAATTATTGCAATCATTTCTTTTTCACCACATTTTTTGATTACTTTACCAATTTTAATTGTTCCTCCAAGACGATTAATTTTTAATTTTGTGTCAATCTCTTTTTCGCTTTCCAGTACTAAAAAGCTTGAAGAATATTCAGCTATTTTGTTACTTTGAAAAACGGTTTTGATTTCTTGAGTTGAGATTTTAAATTTTCTGCCGAGTACAAAAAGATACTGATTCATTTTTTAAATTTAAAAATTTATTTTTATGTTTGCCTCAAAAACCTTAGAACAAATCAATTTATTTATCGCCTCACTTTGTATTCTTATTGTAGGGATACTCATCGGTAAATATCAAGAAAGAATCTTATTTAATAAAGAAAAATCACAAATCATCCATCTCAAAGAAGATTTAAATCAAGGCGTACCGAGTATCAAAATTTTAGGCTTAAAAGATGGAGAATTGGTCGGTGAAATTAGTGACAAAACTATTCGCCTAACTACAGAAAAAGAAATTGCTTTATTTGACGATGATTTAAATTTCACCTTAAAGTTTAATGATATTTTGCGTAAGGATTTGCTTTTTCATGTACCTGAAAATATGAACTATATTGCAAGTCGTAAAGGTAAGAAATTTTATAACATCTATGACAGTTCTGCCAAAAAAATTGCTCCGCAAAATCGTATCTTTTTTCAAACGAGGGCAGCTGCTTTTGCAGAAGGATACATTAAGGACTAAGAAATGTCATAATTTAACAAATAAATAAACCCTTTGCTTTTTTTGAAAAGCTTTGCTTTAAAATTGATTTGTTTTTATAATGACTGTTGTAATTTGATTGATTAAATTAGCCGTTGAAAAACTTAGCATATGGATAAAAATGTACAAATCTTAGTCGCCTTAGTAGAAGACCATCCGGGCGTTTTACATCGAATTTCTTCTCTTTTTAGTCGTAGACGTTTTAACATCATTAGTCTTTCCATTGGTCAAACAGAGCGGAAAGGAATTTCTCGTATGACCGTTGTGGTTGATTCTAGTTCTACAAATGTTGAGCAGGTTACCAAGCAAATGTACAAGATTGTCAACGTACTCAAAGTCTCAAATGTCACTAAAGATGCTACTGTTATTCGTGAAACAGCATTGATTAAAATTAGTGCGACCAAATCCACGCGTACAGAAATTTTACAAATAGTGGAAATTTTTAGAGGTAAAGTTGTGGACGTAACACTTGATTCTCTCATTGTTGAAATGAGTAGTAAACCTGACAAAATTAACTCTTTTGTTGATTTGGTCTCTTCTTTCGGGATTAAGGAATTGGTCAGAACAGGGGCGACAATTATGAATCGTGGAAAATCAGGAGAAGTCAAAGTAAAGAAAAAATAACTTATTTTATTGTTTGCTTTTCGAGCCAGCTTTCAATAAACAAGCCAATCTCTCCATCCAAGACTTTGTCGGCTTGGGATGTCTCTGTTTCTGTGCGGTGATCTTTTACCATTTTATAGGGATGCAAAACATAAGAACGAATTTGATTTCCCCAAGCAGCTGATTGATGTTCACCTTTTAGTTCGGCATGTTTGGCTTCGTCTTCTTTTTGTTTTTGCTCAAGCAAACGTGCTTGTAAAATTTGTATTGCCTGCTCACGGTTTTGTGCTTGAGACCTTTCATTTTGACATTGCACAACGAGATTGGTTGGTAAATGAGTGACGCGTACTGCAGAATCAGTTGTGTTGACGTGTTGTCCTCCTGCTCCGGAAGCACGAAATGTATCAATCTTTAAATCTTTCGGATCAATCTTAACCTCATCAGTTTTCGCAACTTCAGGATAAATTTCTATTAAAGCGAAAGAAGTTTGTCTTAAATTTTTCGCATTAAAGGGAGAGAGTCTTACTAGGCGATGTACGCCTTTTTCTGCCTTAAGATACCCATAAACGAGCTCACCTTTGACACTTAATAAGCAGCTTTTAATGCCGGCTTCTTGGCCGGTTTGCTTGTCAATGATGCTGTTTTTCCAGCCTTTTTTTTCAAAAAATCGCAAATACATTCTCAGCAACATTTCCGCCCAGTCTTGAGCATCTGTCCCACCGGTTCCGGCTGTAATATTTACAATAGCATTGGAATTATCATATTTTTTATTCAAAAAAAGCTCTAAATGAGCTTTTTTATATAATTTTGCTAATTTGTGATAACCATTCTCAATTTCAGCAAACTCATTGGAATTTTCTTCAATGATTTCACTGAGCTCAATTAAATCTTGAACTTCCTTCACTAAATTTTTCCAAAGTTCAATTTTTTTTTGTTTGGCAGTTATGCTCTGTAAGGTTTGTTGAGCTTTTTGATTATTGTTCCAGAAATTTGTTTCTTTCGTAAAAACTTCAAGAGCTTGAATTTCTTGCTCTAATTTAGCAAAGTCAAACATAGTCCTTATCGCGATTTATTTTATCGCCCAAGGAGTTAAGTTTTTGTAAAAAATCCTGCATAAAAAAATGAAATTGAAATTTAACTAAAGCAGAATTGAATGTAGCAAAGATAAGAATGATTTTAAAGTAAAATCAGCTTGATAAAAAATTGCCAAAAAGGGTAAGTCATGTTAATCTCAAAATTGGTTGATTTTTAACCTGATTTGAGTTAAAATAGACTGATTTTAAAACAAAAAAAATGCCAAAACAAAATGAAAAAGAACAAAAAGATGGCTTAAAGGAAACAGAATCAAAGAAGAACCTTTTTGGAGGTTTTTTTGCTGGTTCTTCAAAAAAAGAAGAAAATAAAGTTTCTCCAGAAAATAAAAATAAAGATATCGCAACAAAAAAAGAGCAAGAAGTAATGCCTAAAGGCAGTAGTTTAATTGATAAAATGAATGCAAAAAAAGAAAAAAAAGCTTTCTTTGGGTCACTTTTCAAGAGAAAGAAAAAGGTAAATCAAGAGGAAACGTCTAAAAAATCATTAAAACAAAAAACTGATAAAAACCCTTTTACTTCGGAAGTTAAAAAACCTTCCAAACCTGAAAAGAAGGGCTTGCTCGGATCTTTTTTTAAGGCGCAAAAAAAAGAGAAAAAAGAAGATAGGAAAAAAACAGAACAAGCTTTACCGGCAAAAAAGGTTGAAAAAAAAGCTTTCTTTGGGTCACTTTTCAAGAGAAAGAAAAAGGTAAATCAAGAGGAAACGTCTAAAAAATCACCTAAATTAGAAAAGAGGCAAGAGGATGAGCCAAAAGTTTTGAAACCAAAAAAGGAAGAAAAGAAGAACAAGAGCCCAAAGAATTCATTTTTAACTGGTTTGTTTAAAAGCAAACAAGAAAAATCCACAGATAAACTTAATAAAAAAGAAAAAGCTAAAGATAAAACTGCGACAGATCCAAAATTTGTAAATAAAGAAACAGAAAAAAAAGCTAACAATGTCGCACAAACTCAAAAGAAGAAAAAGAACTCTTTTTTCTCATTTTTTTCTGATTTCTCTAATCAAGAAAAAGAAATAAAAAAAGTGAATAAATTAGACGCAAAAGCAACAAAAGAGGCGCAAGTTGATAAAGCTAATGTAGTAAAAGTTATTGAGCAAGAGGATGTGAAGAAAGGGGCTGCTTCGGAAAAAACAGTGAAACAAAAAGATCAAAAAGACTTAAAAGAAGAAAAACCTGAAATTGCAAAAACACCAGATTCACCAAAAAGTTTGTTGTCCAGCTTATTCCAACAATCAGATAAGGAAAAAGCTGAAAAAAAATTAGACCAAACCCCTCAAAAGAAAAAAGATGTAGATCAAGATAATAAGAAAAACTTATTTGTTGACTTATTCCCTCAGGAAGCCAAAAAAAATAAAGATGATTCTCTAATTGAAACAATTGTTGAACAGTCAGAGCAAACTACTTCTATTTTAGGGCAAAAATTAAAGGAAAAGCGTGATAAATTAGGGAAAAAAGAAGCAAGCACATCCATTAAGGAAAAGAAAAACGACGCACTCTTCTTTTCATACATAGCTTTGACACTTAGTTTTGCAATACCTTTAGTTATTTACACTTACTTTTTTTACCAGACGACTACGGAAAGTAAGTTATTAGATATCTTGAATGTTCAAAACATAGGTATGCAACATAAAGAAAAAGAGGCAGAGCGTGATGCTTTGGCTAAACAAGTCGCTGACACAAAAAAAGCGATTTTAAAGCTTGATGAGACTTCGAAACAGGCATTACTTGAGAAAACGATTCAACAAATCAAAGACCAAACTAATGATTGGCTTTTGGTAATGGATCATATTGATGAAGTCACTAATCAAGGTGTACGCTATAATGACCTACTCAAACGTGTGGTTTATGATTCTTTCAATTTTAACGGACAAGAGAATGAAATCACATTAAACGCGAGTGTTTTTGATCCCAACAAGCAAGTTTTTGCCTTGGCAACTGCCTTGATTGATGCTGTAAATGAGTCAGTTTATTTTGAAGGTTCTGAGAACAGAAATTTTTCCAAATCTATCAGTGATGAAGGAGCGGAGATGTCGCTTACAATGAATTTTAAATACATGCCCGAAAATGAACGTGAAAATTTAACTACTGTTTTAGAAAAATAATTATGCTAGAAAAAAAGCAAAAACAAGAAAAAAAAGGGATTCAAGAATTTGATTGGAAAAAATTTACTAAAACTCCAAAATTTAATTTTGGTTTAGCTGCCTTCTTTTTCATTCTATTGATTGGTTTGCTCGCATTTCCCAAATATAGTGAATTTGTTAAAAAGAAAGCTGATTTAAAAAAAATTTTTGCAGAAATAGAAGGAGACAACGCCAGCGGGCAATTTTTTGGACTAAAAGGAGAGCTTAAAAAAGTTGAGGCAGAGTATAAGGAAACAAAACAAAATGTGGATAATTTAAATGCGGAAAAACAGGCTACGTTAGACTTTGTTTTTCCGGAGGCGGAAAAAATCAATTTTATAACCCAGCTTTTAGAACGTTATGCGATTGATCATGACACGTCTCAAGAACCCTTCGAACTAACAAGTATCAGCTTTGCCAAACCAAGAACGCAAACAAATACAAAGCCTAAGCCGGGAGAAAAACCCAAAGTACCGACACCGGTTGCTTACTTACCCGTGCAAATAAACCTTCCGATTAAAGCTAGTGAAAAGAACTTTGAAGATTTTATTCAATTTATTCAGCGATCCGGCTCATTAGAACAAGATGACTTTTATGGTAAAGAAATACCGGTTCCCCTTATGACGATTGAGTCTTTGAATTTTACTTATTCGGAAAACCCAGAAAGATTGAGCCAGCAGCTCGTAAATGCAAATTTTATTTTAAATACTTATATTCATTTAGATAATAAAAATGTCAGCACTACAAAATAAACTTCAAACAGCAGTTGTTTCCTGAAATATTCCTCAGATTGTCATGAGTTGTATTTCTCTTGCTCTTGATACATGAGCAAGTGATATTCACATTGAGCCGGAAAAAGAAGTTGTCAGAATTCGCTTTAGAGTAGATGGAACATTATCTCAAATTATTGAATATCCTTCCAATATCCACCCTGCGATTGTTTCGCGTGTTAAAATTATGTCAAATTTGAAAATTGATGAACAGCGTATCCCACAGGACGGAAGAACACAGGTTGTCACAGAAGATAACAAAGAAATTGACTTACGTGTCTCAACTTTACCGACAGTTAATTGAGAAAAAATTTGTACACGTTTACAAGATAAAAACAAAGAAATTCCAAAATTTGAACAATTGGGTATTCAGGGCAAATCACTCAATCACATCCAAGAAACTCTCTCTTATCCTAATGGTATTTTTCTGGTTACCGGTCCGACCGGTTCAGGTAAAACAACGACACTGTACTCAAGCTTGAATGTTTTAAATGAAATTGATGTCAATATTATGACGATTGAGGATCCGGTTGAATATCAAATGGATTGATTAAACCAAAGCCAGGTTCATCCAGAAATCGACTATTCATTTGCCCTTGGTTTGAGAACCGCTTTGCGCCAAGACCCCGATATTATTATGGTAGGTGAAATTCGTGATCAAGAAACAATTGAAATTGCAATTCGTGCGGCATTGACGGGACATTTCGTACTTTCTACGATTCATACCAACAGTGCCACAAGTACTCTAACGCGTATTTTGGACATGGGTGTAAAACCATTTTTAATTACTTCTTCAATTCGCACAATTTTAGCGCAGCGTCTTGTCAGAAGGATTTGTAGTGATTGTAAGGAAGAATATACTCCTGAAAAAAAAGAAATTGAAACATTGGAAAGTGTTTTTAAAAATGTAAACCCCGATGCAGTAGAATCATTTGATTTAACACAAATACAAAACACCAAGCTTTATAAAGGCACAGGGTGTGAGAAATGTGGTAATTCCGGATTTAAAGGAAGAGTGGGGCTTTATGAAATTATGCGTATGAATAGGGAGATTACCGAAGCTGTTTTAGCGTGAAGAAATGAAACGGAGATCGAAGAAGTTGCTGTCAAAAATGGTATGATTCTTTTACAACAAGATGGTTGTATCAAAGCAATGCTTGGTGCGACGACTTTGGAGGAGGTTTTTAGGGTTACTAGAAGCTATTAGAAAAGATTATGAAGCAATTTGAGCAAGATCAATGAATAGATAACATTAGGAAACCAGAAGTAATTATTACCCCTGAGGATTACTGAAGATGGGGTGAAGAAAAAAAGATACAAGCCGAAAAAGATGCAAAAAGTGAAAACGCAGCTAGGCAAAAGGACCATAAGGAATCTCTTAGAATAAAATGCATGTTAAATCGTTCAGTAAAACTAGAACAAATTAAAAAGCACTTAGTCGAATATTATGCGATTGAAGATACTAAAGTTTTAGACAGATTAGGTTATATTGAAGCAATAAATTTACCACCACAACATCAAAAAAGCTTCGATTTTTTGAACAATGAAAGACTTGCAGGTACAATGATTGTTGTTGTACCTGATGATTTATGGTTCAAAGGAGAACAACCATCAGAGTCAAATGCAGAAGGAGATGTTATTTTGTTTAAACAAAGTTATTTTGAAAGTGCAGATAATATTGCCTGGATGACGCATGAATTGGCTCATTGTCAGAAATATAAAAATGCCCCTGAGCAATACGAACAGGATTCTCAAACATATGCTTTTCAAGATATTGTGGGCGAATACGCATACCCCAATAACATAGTTGAAAGATACACATTTACGAAACAGTTTGAATTTTTGAAGCAAGAAGGTTTGTCTAGAGAAGAAATTTTTGAAATGATTAAAAAAGAGTACGAAGAGAGTGATTTGCCTTTTTTTGAAAGATTGTTGGATGAAATTTTTTAAGTTCTCTGACTCCTTAAACAAAAGGAGCAACTCAGAGAGATCGCTCCCACTTAATGTTTAAGATTCTCGCTTTCGTAAGAATGACATGTTTTTTTTTAGCTCCAAAGTTTCTCAAAAAAACCTTGCTCAGTCGGTTTAATTTTTAAACCGGCTTCTTTGGTAAGTTCTCCATAAAGCTCTTTTTCTTTGGCAGAAAGTTTTTTGGGAATATTAACAACTATTTTTACATAATGGTCTCCCTTTCCACCGGTATTCATTTTAGGTACACCACGACCTTTTAGTTTTAAAATTTTTTCACTCTGTGTGCCTGCAGGTATTTTTAGAGTAACTTCACCATAAATAGTTTTTACTTTAATTTCATCCCCTAATGTTGCTTGGAGTAAATGGATATTTTGTGATGTGTAAATATCATCTCCTTCACGCTTAAACTCGTTACTTGGTGTGACAGTGATGTGTAAATACAGGTCACCATAAGGTCCGCCCTTGCTTCCCGCTTCACCTTTGCCACTCATACGTAATACAGCTCCATCATTAATTCCGGCAGGAATTTTTACTTTAATTTTACTGACTTTTTGTTCGGAACCGGATCCTCCACATTTGTTACACTTTTTCTCTGGTGTTTTACCTTCACCATGACAATCAGGACAAACACGACTTGTTTGGATGCTGCCTAAAGGTGTACGTTGAATTTGAGTGATCTGTCCTGTACCTTTACAGGTTGAACAAGTATTAATTTTTGTACCGGGTTCTGCACCATTACCGGCGCAATGTTCACATTTTTCCTTTTTATTCAGTTTAATTTCTTTTTCTGTGTTAGTGATTGATTCTTCGAAAGAAAGTGTAATCACCATTTCCAAATCAGCACCTTTTTGCGGACCTGTTCTCCTTGTGTGTTGCCTGCCCCCACCGAAGAATGTATCAAAAATATCACCAAATCCACCAAAGTTTGCACCTTCAAACTGACTGGAATCAAAACCTCCAAATCCACCAAAACCTCCTTGACCTCCTCCTCCGACGCCAGCTTTTCCAAATTGATCATAAGCAGATCTTTTTTGTTTATCACTTAAGACTTCATAGGCTTCAGAAATTTCTTTAAATTTTTTTTCTGCTTCTTTGTTGTTTTTATTGACGTCGGGATGATATTTTTGTGCAAGTTTACGATAAGATCTTTTAATCTCTGTGTCTGTTGCACTTTTATCTACACCGAGTATTTTGTAGTAATCCATTGTATTTCAAGTTGGTTAAACAGTATTTGTCATTCTGAATATCGCTTTTTTAAAAGTAACATTGTGCGGGGTGAAGAACCTCTGGTCGTTGGTGGTAGAGATCCTTCGTCGTCGTAACTCCTCCTCAGGATGACAATTTGGAACTTTAGTTTACTTTTTTAGCGGGGGGCATTCTAGCACTCAGGCAAAAAGAGTGCAAACTAAAAAAGAACATAATAGATTAAAAATAGCTTTATAAAAATGTAAAAATACTCTATACTGAAAAACAAATTTAAATATAAAAATTATTTTACTTAAAATGAAAATCAAACACTGTGAATGAAAAGAACGTGGCGAAGCTGATGAATTTCTATTAAAAAACTATCCAAATCAAGAGCAGCTTGCTTCTGCCAGTTGAGATGATTTTCAGTATGGCGTTTTTGTCGATCAAACTGATTCAGAGATATAAGGTGTTATAACTTTTACTGAAGAAGATAAAATAGGGGCTTTAGGAGTGGTCTGCGTAAAACCGGAAAAGAGAAAAGAGTGAATTTGAACAAGTTTAATTAGACATGCAATTGCGCAAGTCAGGAATAAAGTAAGTTGAATTCATGCTTTTTGTATCAATGGTGATTCTGCGAGAATTCTTGAAAAGGAAGGCTTTGTGTTGAGCCCTTATGGCTTTCATCAGCTTGAAGAATAAAACCTTTCATTTTTTTAACTAATTTGGTTCTACTTATCAAACCTCTGTACCGCAGTGATAACTTTTTCCTCTCCGGAAAGGTAATTACCGGCTTTGTCTTGTAAGTTTTTGATTGTAATTTTGTATCTTTCAAGAGGTTGATCACTAATTCCTTCCGTATAGATTCTAATAATTTTATCTCCATCATACTCTACTTTTTTAATCTTCACTTCGTCATTGTTTTGATTAATCTGATTGTTGTCTCTTATTTCAAAATTGGATTTATCATTTGCATTTAATGGACTTAATTTTTCATTAAACACGATCGCCAGTTGGTTTAGATCATCAAATTTTTGTTCATAAATTAATGGCGGGGTCGTATCTGGTAAAAGTGTGACAATAAAATTTTCATCGTTGATTAATTTTTTCTGATAAAAAGATCGATTTTCCCTGATGTCAAAGTCCGGAGAATCAAAACTCATGTCTCCCGGAACTTTGAGTACAACATTGTAATCCACCTCAGCACCACTTTGTTTATACAAGTTTAAAAAATATTTATCTTTGTTAATAACATGAGGAGGCAAATCGTAGCTAAATGAAATTATTTCTGATTCTCCCGGCTCAATGAAAATATTTTGACCGACTACCTGAAAGTTATTTTCGTTGCTTACCTTTTGATTATTTGTTTTTTTGTAGCTGGCATTTTGGGGAATGTAAACTCTTAAATATCCTTTTAACCTATCACTGACCAAATTGTAATCTCCGTGGTGTGTGAATGTGATTTGCAGGTTGGCTTGTGGAGCTTGGTTTTCTTGAAATGTAACAGTGTAATCTACTTTTTTGTCTACATATCGATCGGCTTTTTTCCCACCTAAATTAGCAAAAACAACGCCTAAATTATCTGTATTTAAGTTGCCCAGATAATTTCCAGCCCATTTTTTTTGTTGAATTTTTTTCTCTAGTTTTTGATTAGCAAACCAAAGTTGGATTTCTTTTTCTAATAAAGCTTGATCCAATGTTTGAGCAACAGTCGGAAGATTAAAGATACTTTTTTTAATCAAACTTGAGGCGAGATCTTTTAAAACATTTTTACGGTTGCCTAGAGATTCTTCATCGTGTTTATCAATATTTTTAGTTTCGTATTCAAGAAAATGGAACAAGTTATTTTGAGTTATTTCTTGATCGTTTATTTTGAAGGGAGAAAGCTCTTCAACAATATTTTCTACTACGGAATAATTTACACTCACTACTCCGTCAAATTCTGTCTTTGGGTAAACTTTTTGATAAAAAGAAATTAAATTCTGTGCGCTTTGTGAGAAATCGGGGTTCCAGTTTGCATCGCGAAAAGTATGTCCTTCGTACCAGGGATCAGCAAGAAGTTCTCCTAATGGCTCGGGTGGATCAATGTATTCATGTCCGCCTATTTTAAATGAATCCTCGATTTTAAAATCGGTGGGAATAAAGAAGCGAAATTTCAAAATGCCGTAAGCAGAAATAAAACCTCCTGTAGGGCGTAACTCATATTGATTCTGTAAAATGACCAAGTAGTTTTTATTTAATCCTGCAATTGAAAAATAATTTCCTATAAAAAAGCGTAAATTTCCTAAGGCAATAAACAAATAAAGAATTCCAATTAAAATTAAGCCTAATAAAGCCTTAATCGCCCAATTTGCAGGGAGTAATTCAAACGCGCTTTTTTTATGCCAATTGATTAGTTTTTTTCGTCTAAATAATTTCATGATTTTACATTGAAATGCTTGCAGAAAGTAAAATAGCAGATAGGAAAAATTTTAAAAAGCATTAAAGCCTTTCTTTACGCTAGGTAAAAGTTACATTTTTGTATGTGAGTTTATGAAAAACATTTGATTAGTTTAGTTAAACAGGCTTATAATTCCTACTGAAAATCTTAAAACAAACTAAAAATTGCAAGAGAGTAAAAGAACCAATTTGAGCTATTCAAGTTTTTCCATTTTTTTTGGTGTTTTTTTATCTTTCGTGATTTTTATCTCCAGTGTTCTTGCAATTGATAAATGGGATGAAGGTTATGATGTTGATAATAAAACCACCGAGCCGGTTAGGGTTACTTCCTCCCAAGACTGCCATATAGTAGATAATGACAATGATGCTAACGACTATTTTGTTCCCACTAAAAGTCAAAACGAGTGGAACAACTTGACTTCAAACTTACCAAATAATGTCAGCGTCCGAAGTCCCAGTTGGACCCCAGCGAGAAGTTCGAAGTGTAATGGAGAGCCCCTGACACAAACGAATGAGTGTGGTCAAACTTATACGACAACAGGAACAAATTGCTGTTCGCATTACTCTTCTGGTTGTTTTTCTAACGATGTGTATTGGTACGATGCCTGCAATCAACGAGAAGGAATGAAGGAAGACTGCGGAGCTGCGGGTTGTATTGATGGGAGTTGCTGTGTTGCTTCCAGCTGGTCACCTGCGCTAAGTAGTGTTTGCAGTGGAGAATCTTTCCGGCAGACCAGTAATTGTGGGACAACGCGAAACGCAATAGGGACGAAGAGTTGTTGTGTACCAAATGTGGGGCATCGTTGTTCCTATATTCCTAATCATGTATATTATTGTAAGGGAACAGCAATTTGTACAAACGCCACACAACCTGGACAAGAAACTGGTTGTTCAAACACTGATCATACATGGAGCCATCAAGATCTTACAGGAAAAACTACATATTCTAGTGGGCATATGTTTTTCCATGGACCATGCCGTGGATCATGTTCAGAATGGTCAAGTACTTGGGCTAGTTGTGTGTATAGAGTTGGTACTGTCCAATGTGACGGAACTTGTCGTTATTATTAGAATTTTGATAAAAGTTCTAACAGAAGCTTACAGAAGAAAAATTAAAAAATTGAAGATACATTTATAAAACCTTGTTTATTTAACAAAGGCAGTTAAAATTGAACAGAAAGATATTTAATAAAAACTTAATTATGCAACTTCCCTTAATTTTAACAAATTTTAAAACTTACCAAACAGCTACAGGATCAGCAGCTTTAGATTTGGCAAAAAAACATGAATCTGTTGCAAAAACAACAGGTCAAAACGTAGCAGTAGCTGTCCAAGCATTCGATTTGGCAAACATTGCACAAAATGTAGATATTCCTGTTTTTGCCCAGCACATTGACACAGCGACGTATGGAAGTTTTACCGGTTGGAACATGGCAGAAGCGGCAAAAGCAGCTGGTGCATATGGAACAATTTTAAATCATTCCGAGCACAGAATTTCTTTTGATATATTGGAAAAATCAATTGAACGTGCCAAAGAAGTTGGTCTAAAAACAGTCGTATGTGCGGAAACAGCTCAGGAAGCGGCTGAAATTATGCAAAAATTTAATCCTGATTTAGTGGCGGTTGAACCACCTGAATTAATCGGTGGAGACATTTCTGTTTCTACAGCAAATCCGGAAATTATCAGTGATTCTGTGGATTTAATTGGAGAAGGAAAAGTTTTAACCGGTGCCGGGATTAAAAATGGAGAAGATGTAAGAATTGCAGTAGAGCTTGGCTCAGTAGGAGTTTTACTTGCTTCAGGGATTACGAAGTCTGACGATCCGGAGAAAGTTTTGGAGGATTTGGTCTCTGGTTTAAAGTAATAATAAAATCGCTTCATTTCGACTGAAAGTAGTGAATGGAGAAATCTCCTTAATGTATAAAAATTTCTCCACTCCGTCTGCTTCAGCTAAAGCTTTGCAGAACTACGGTCGAAATGACGCAAAAAAAACATCTAAAGTCTAATGCCTAATTTAAAAACTCTCATCATCGACAATTACGATTCGTTTGTTTATAACCTTGTTCAGTATATTGGAGAGCAAGGAGGGAATCCTGTGGTTTATCGTAATGACAAAATTACCTTGGAGGAAATTGAAAAAATTAGCCCGACACATATTGTTATCTCTCCGGGACCGGGAAATCCAACCGATCCGCATTATTTTGGTGTGTGTAGCCAAGTGATTTTGAAATACGGGAAAAAAAAACCTGTTTTAGGAGTGTGTTTAGGACATCAGGGGATTTGTGCGGTTTTTGGCGGCAAGGTGGTGAAGGCCCCTGAAATTATGCATGGCAAAACAAGCCGAATTTCACATACTGGCAAAAGTGTTTTTAAAGGAATTCAAAATCCTTTGGAAGGAATGCGTTATCATTCTTTAATTGGTGAAAAAGAAAGTTTACCGGAATGTTTAGCAATTACTGCGGAAACGGAAGATGGTTTAATTATGGGGGTACAACACAAAGAATATCCGATTCACGGCATTCAATTTCACCCTGAGTCGATTGGGACGAAGGAGGGAAAAAAAATAATTAAGAATTTTTTAAGTTTTTAATGAGACCCAGACAAGGCATCGACACAATTCTAGCGGCATGTATTTTTGGATTAGTGGTTTTTGGCTTGATTGTCATTTCAAGTGTAAGTGTTTTTGAATCTTATCAAATCACTTCCATCATGGTGAAAAAAGGGCTTCGCGAGGCTCCCAGTAATGATTTTTACTTATGGAAACACGTGACACGTGTTTTTTTGGCCATTCCTCTTTGGATCATTTCAATTTATATTCCCTATAAGTGGTGGCGTAAAATTGCCTTACCGCTGTTTGCCTTAAGTTTGATTCTTATGATTCTTCTTTTTTTGCCGGGAATCGGAGCGAATTATGGAACAGCAACATCATGGATTAGTCTTAAAGGTTTACCTTCCATTCAGCCTGCTGAATTTGCCAAATTGGGTTTGATTCTATACTTGGCAATTTGGATGGAAAAAAAGGAGCAAGAAGTCGAGACTTTTCAGCATGGCTTTTTGCCTTTTGTAATTTTAATGTCAACAGTTGTTGTTTTGCTGGCTTTACAGCCTGATTTCGGCTCAGTTTTAGTAATTACCACAATTGCAGCTTCTATGTTCTTTGTGGCAGGAGGCAATATTCTGCATTTAATTTTGGGTGGTTTTTTAGCTTCTCTAATGGCTTGGCCAATTATCCTAAGTAAGGATTATATTAAAAATCGTTTTTTGGCTTTTATAAATCCTGAAATTGATCCACTTAACGTTGGTTTTCAAATCAAGCAAGCCTTGATTGCAATTGGCAGTGGAGGGCTTTTTGGAGTGGGCTTTGGCCAGTCAATGCAAAAATTCGGTTATTTGCCAGAAGTTCAGGGTGATACAGTTTTTTCTGCGGCTGCGGAAGAACTTGGTTTTATGCGCATTGCAGTTATTGTTGGAGTTTACTTAGTAATTGCCTACAGAGGATACAAAATTGCCAATCACGCACCCGATCGTTTTTCTATGTTGGTTGCTACAGGGATTACAAGCTGGATGGTCTTTCAAGCTTTTATCAATATTGGGGTAAATATCGCAATTTTACCTTTGACGGGAATTACATTACCATTTATTAGCTATGGAGGATCTTCATTAATAATGACTTTAGTTGCTACAGGAATTTTACTCAATATTTCTAAATATGTTCAAGAAGGGACCAATTTTAATTACCGGAGGAGGGTCAGGAGGACATATGACACCTCTACTTACCGTCGCTAAAGAATTACAAAAAAAACATAAAAAATTAAGGATTGTTTATGTTGGTTCAGGTAATGCTTTAGAGCAAAAATTATTGCAAGCAACGGATTTTGACTATAGGAAAATCTCGACAGGAAAATTAAGGCGCTATTTTTCACTGCAAAATTTTACTGATTTTTTTAAGTTTTTAAGAGGAATTTTGCAGTCTTATAAAATAATAAAAAAAGAACAACCCAAATTGGTTTTTTCCAAAGGAGGCTATGTAAGCTTGCCTGTTTGCATTGCTGCGTATTTGCGAAAAGTACCTATTATAATGCATGAAAGTGATACTGTAATGGGACTTGCGAATCGTTTGATTGCCAAAACTGCCAAAAGGATTTGCATGACTTTTGATCTTAAACCTAAAAAAGATAAATTTAAATATGTTTTAACAGGATCTCCCGTACGTAAAGAAATTTTACAAGGTAAAAAAAAGAAGGCATTAGAATCTTTAAACTTTGACAAGAAAAAACCAGTCTTATTAGTTATGGGAGGTAGTCAGGGGGCTGGCTTCATTAATGATGTGATTTATAACAATTTAGATGAAATTTTAGAAACATTTCAGATAATACATATTTGCGGAAGAGGAAAAAAGAAATTAATTAAGAAAGTTGGCTATGTAAATTTTGAATATGTTCAGGACGAATTAGCAGATTATTATGCACTAGCAAATTTAATTATTTCTCGTGGAGGAGCAAGTTCAATGGCAGAAATTAGCGCACTGCAAAAACCGAATATTTTAATTCCCTTACCTTCGTCTGCCAACAATCATCAGTACATCAATGCCAAATACTTTGAAGAAAAAGGAGCATCAATTTTATTACAACAGAAGGAAATAACAAAAGATAAATTTTTAGAAATTTTAACTAATTTTTGGCAAAATAAGGAGAAGCAAAAAGAGATGCAAATTAATTTGGAAAAAGTTTATAATCCGAATGCTTTGGAGGAAATTGTAAGTGTTCTGAACTATGATTTGAATGATTAGATGAATACTATGATTTTTGAGCTAACTCTGGTCTGATATGAGTGTGTCATTCCTGCGAAGGCAGGAATCTTTCGTAGGAATTGTTTGAATAGAAACAGTTTGTTGAGTTATTTTTCCAGAATAGAGATCCCGTATCAAGTACGGGATGACAATTATTTGAGAGATGTTATAAATAAATCAAGGTTTGTAATTTAAAATTTAATAATTAAAAACAAGTGCTACCAAAAGCCGTACAAAGAGTGATTGAACAATTCGGGCGCTTACCGGGCGTGGGTCAAAAAACTGCAGAAAGACTAACTTTTTATTTGCTTAAACAACATTCTCAAAAATTAGAAGATTTTGGTGATGCAGTAAAAACCTTGCGTCAAAATTTGGTTTTTTGTAAAAAATGTCACAATTTATCCGAAACAGAAAATTGCATTATTTGTGAAAATCCGAAAAGAGACACTTCGGTGATTTGCGTTGTAGAGGAAGTTTTAGATATTATGGCCTTTGAAAAAACAGGTGATTTCAATGGACTTTATCATGTTTTGCAAGGTGTAATTTCTCCTGTAAATGGTATCAGTCCTCAAGATTTAACAATCGATGCATTGCATAAGCGTGTGGAAAATCAGAACATTCAAGAAGTTATTTTAGCAACAAATCCAACCATTGAAGGCGAAGCAACAGCTCTTTATATCTCAAAGTTATTACATCCGCTCGAAGTAAAAATTACAAGAATTGCCAGAGGTTTGCCGACGGGAAGTGATTTGGAATATGCAGATCGTTTGACGCTTTCACGGTCTCTGCAGGGGAGACAGGATTATTAAAAAAAATTATTAGGCTAATTTTTTCCTAACGGTCTTTTTCGCTTGTCGGTAACCTTGAGCTATTTTGCATAAATTAAACAAAAACAAAGCTGAATTTTGCAGATTCAAAATAGACCAGCAAAACCGGACAATTCTATAAACTTAGATAAACACAGAAAAAACTCTAGTTAAATTATTAAAATCACGTATAATAATATTTGTCGTTCTTTTCTAATTTTAATCTTTACATTATGTCTGAGGAAATCCAGAAGAAACCAAAACTACAAGCCCCAAAGGGAGTTCATGATATTTTACCGGAAGATCATCAATATTTTACGATGATTAAAAAAGTGGTGAGACATCGTGCGAGACAAAGTGGTTTTCGAAGGATCAGTACGCCGATTTTTGAAAATACTGATGTTTTTGCGAGAGGCATCGGAGATGCAACAGATATTGTGGAAAAGGAGATGTTTTCTTTTTCAAGTAAAGATGGCAAAAGAAGTTATAGTCTCAAACCGGAAAGTACTGCTGGCGTTGTGCGTGCTTACCTTGAACATGGAATGGCTAGCTTACCTCAGCCTGTAGAGCTTTATTACATTGAACCACATTTTCGCTATGATAAGCCTCAAAAAGGGCGTTATCGACAGTTTCATCAATTAGGCTTTGAAATTATTGGAGAATCCGATGCTGCGCTAGATGTTCAAGTGATCAATTTGGCTCATAAAATTAACCAAGACTTAGAAATTTCTGATTTGCTGACATTACAAATTAATTCTATTGGATGTAAGAAATGTCGTGGGCAATATATTGAAGATCTAAAGAATTTTTATTATGGAAAAGAAAGAAGCTTATGCTTTGATTGTAAAGATAGGCTGGAAAAAAATCCCCTTCGTTTGCTTGATTGCAAGGAAGAAGATTGCCAAATTTTAGCTAAAATGGCGCCAAAAATGGATAAAGCGTTGTGTTCTGATTGCCAAGATTACCATAAAGATGTCAAAGAATTTTTGGAAGAATTAAAAATTCCTTATGTTGAAAACCCAAGCTTGGTACGTGGTTTGGATTATTATAATCGTACTGTTTTTGAATTTTGGAGTAAGGCAGAAGGCTCACAAAATGCGACAGGAGGAGGAGGGCGTTATGATGGTTTAGTGGAAATTATGGGAGGACCGGAAACTCCTGCAGTCGGCTATGCCGCAGGCGTGGAAAGACTGATAAGTTATATGAAAGAAAAAGGAATTAAACCGATTCACAAGGATAAAATTCAGGTTTTTGTTGCTCAGCTCGGCATGGTTGCGAAGAAAAAATCTTTAGCTTTGGTTAATGATTTGCGTGATTTAGGAATTCATGTTCTTGGTGCGCACGGTAAGGGTTCAATCAAAGCACAAATGCGCATGGCCGATCGTTTCGATGCGGATTGGACTTTATTGATGGGACAAATTGAGGTACAAGAAGGTACAGTTATTATTCGTGATATGAAAAAAGGCAGTCAGGAAATAGTTCCTTTTGAAGGTATTATGGATGAAATGATAAAAAGGATTGGTGCGGAAAATTTAGATACGACTACGATTTGGGAGTAATTCTTTTTTAAGTAAAAAATAAGCAAAATCTTTAAGTTTTAACTGACTAAACGATGGATTGTGACTTAACTAAAATCAAAGAAATAATTTTAGACATTAAAATTAAAGGAATTGGTGGGCTTTCTCCACAGGAAGCCGCAGGTCATCTGGTCTGTTTAAAAAGTTATAAATCCGAGGATGAACAATTGATGCGAGAAGTTGCAGAGCTTGTTTTTCAGCTTGAAGGACAAGCAAAAATAAACATGAGTGACTATAAGGATCGTCAAAAGCGACAACAAATTGTAGATTTGATTTTACGTTTAGACAGGAAAACGCGTGATCTCTTTGTAGAAAAAGGACTGGATACAATTGTTTTGGTTCAAGATAAAAAAATGAAATCTTATCTCGAAGAAATTCAGCTGATTTTGGAATCAATGGATAAAAAGCCTAATCTGGCAGAAGTCGTCGATATGTTTAAAGGACCTGATTTGTTTTAAATTTTGATTATTTATCGCAATTGCGTCATTTCGACTGAAGCGATTTATAAGTTTAGTTAGTAAATTTTAGATTTGTAAATTTATTAATTACTAGTTAGAGCGGAATGGAGAAATCTTTATGTTGAGTTAACATTTATTGTGGTAGTTACATTTAAGATTACTCCACTTCGGTTGTGTTTCAAATAAATGACAAATTGTTGTTGGAGTCTTATAAATATGAAATCGTTTCGGTCGAAATGACGCAGAATGATTTTTGTAACCAAATAAAACTTAATGCCCAAAGTTGCGATTGTACATGAAATGTTGGTGAAGCTCGGGGGAGCGGAGCGTGTTTTGAAGGTACTTACACAAATGTTTCCGGAAGCTCCGGTTTACACACTTTTTTATGATCAAAAAAAATGTGGAAATGAGTTTGCAGATACAGAAGTTAGAACCAGTTTTTTGCAAAAATACGTAAACTGGAAATTTCCTTATCAATTTTTAATTCGTAAAATGCCTCTTGCAATTGAGAGTTTTGATTTCTCAGATTATGATTTGGTGATTTCAAGTAGCTCGGCTTTTGCGCATGGAATTGTGACAAATTTGGAAACAAAACATCTGTGCTATTGCCACTCCCCGATGCGCTATGCGTGGGATTATACAAATGAGTACAAAAAAGAAAAAGGAGGCAAACTAAAACAATTTCTAATTTCCTGGTTGCTGCACAAAGTCAGGATGTGGGATCAGATTGCCGCAAATCGGGTTGATCAATATATTGCGAATTCCACCAATGTTCAAAAAAGAATTCAGAAATACTACCGCATGAATTCTCAAGTAATTTATCCTCCGGTCAAACTTGAGCGTTTTAAAGTAAAGAAAGAACGTCAAAATTACTATTTAATAGTTTCTGCTCTAAGCGGGTTTAAAAGAATTGACTTGGCGATTAAAGCTTTTAATCAGCTTGGTGAAAAGCTAATTGTTATTGGTGATGGACAAGAGAGGAAAAATTTAGAAAAAATTGGCGATGACAATATTGAATTCAAAGGTCGTTTGCCTGACGATGAAGTAACAAAATATATGCAAAATTGTAAAGCGTTAATTTTTCCGGGTGAAGAAGATTTTGGAATCACGCCTGTAGAAGCGATGGCTTGTGGAAAGCCCGTCTTGGGTTATGGAAAAGGAGGATTACTGGAAACAGTTCTTTCTGGAAAAACCGGTGAGTTTTTCGATAAACTAACAGTAGAATCTTTTATAAAGGGTTTTGAAAAGTTGAATAAAAATTACCTCAAGTATGATGCTAACGAAATTCGTAAACAGGCGGAGAAGTTTTCGGAGGGGAGGTTTAGGGAGGAAATAATGAAGTCAGTCAGCAAGGCATCACCCTGAGCGAAGTAAATTATGACAAAGTCAAAGTAACGAAGTCGAAGGATGACACCCCCATATTTTAACTAAATTCTATGCAACATCTTTGGAAAATATTGTACGGAGTATTTCTAGTCGCAGTAATTGGATTTACGGCAAGCTTAGATGGAATTAAACAAAATATTCCTAATGAAAATGGTGAGGTAAAGATAGAATATTTAGAAGGTCAAATTGTTGATTTGCAAGATAATTTTTTTACAGTTATTCAGAAGGATGGTAAAGAAATTTACTTTGAAGCTGATCCTGATTTTTTGTTTAATCCTTATGAAACTGGTGACATTGTTACGATTTATAAAATGGATCAAGCGGGAGAGATTGTCTATGATATTGTGGATTATGTGCATCTGGATGGGATTTTTTTCTTTTTTGTTTGCTTCTTTGTAATCACTATTTGGATAGCAAAGCGTAAAGGTTTTTTCTCAATAGTGAGCATGCTTGTCTCGACCAGTTTATTTTATTTCCTTTTTTTAAAAGGAATTCAAGCAGGATATTCACCAGCTGTTGCTTGTCTTCTCTTCGTTTTTGCCGTAACAGTTTTAACCATTCCGTTGATTCATGGATTTAATCGTAAAAGCGGAAGTAGTTTGATTGCAATTAGTTTGGGCTTTGTGATGAGTTTTTTTATCAGTATTTTATTTAAAAATTTAGTTAGGCTCGGAAATGTTCCATCTGAATCTTTGAGAAATTTATCTTTTCAATTGCCGGAAATCAATATCGGAGAAATTCTCTTGGTCATACTTTTTCTTGGCGCAGTGGGTGCTTTGATAGACGTGGCAGTGACTATCAGTTCTGCTATTTTTGAAGCGGCGCATGAACAGAAAAAAATTAGTTTTAAAACAAGTTTTAAGCTTGGCATGGAAGTTGGTAAAGATATTTTAGGAAGTATGATTAATACACTTTTACTTGCCTATCTTGCTTCATCTATACCGTTTTTCATACTACTGACACATGCAAAATCAAGTACGCTGTCTGATCTTTTAAACTACGATTTTGTGGCTTTAGAAGTGACGAGAACTTTAATTGGTGCAATGTCGCTAGTTTTGTTGGTACCGTTGGCGGCGGTGATTTCGAGTTGGATGTTGAGTAAGCAAAAGTAATCAATCTGTCTCGCGAGAATAGTAAAAAGGAAGGCGATCCCGTATTGCGGGGCCGCCTTCTAAACTAAACAAAATCGAGGCTGGATTCCCGATTCTTCCGTTACTAACAGGTAAATCGGGAATGACAAACACAAAAAAACACCACAGCAAGCCGTAGTGTTTTTATCTAAAAGCTAGTGGCTAATAGCTAATTTTATTTTTTCTCAAACAGTTTTCTGATCTCTGCTCCACATTTTTCAATTGGATGATTTTTCTCTTCTTCTCTCCATTTATTCATATTTTGCATTCCGTTTTTATATTCATTGAGCCATTCTTCCGCAAATTTTCCAGTTTGAATACTTTTCAATTGATCGCGCATGATGTTTTTCATCTCTTCATTATTCACTTTTGGCTCAAAACTTCTTCCTCCATATTCAGCTGTATTGGAAACCACATGATACATGTGACCAATACCACCTTCATACATCAAATCAACAATCAGTTTTAGCTCATGCAGACATTCGAAGTAAGCCATTTCCGGTGGATAACCAGCTTCAGTTAAGACTTCAAAACCAGCCTTAACCAAACCAGCGGCTCCGCCACAAAGTACCGCTTGTTCTCCGAATAAATCTTCCTCAGCTTCTTGCTTAAATGTACATTCCATTACACCGGCTTTGGTAAACTTCATCGCCGCAGACATTGCTAGCGCAATTTCTTTGGCTTTTCCTGAAGCATCTTGTTCAACCGCAATTAAAGCAGGGACACCAAAACCTTCTTTAAATCTTTTATATTCTTCTGTTCCGGGAGATTTTGGTGCAACCATGATGACATCAATATCATGAGCCGGTTTAATTTTATCGAAAACGATATTGAAACCATGCGAAAAAGAAAGCACTGCTCCAGCTTTGAGATTTGGTTCAATTTCTTTTTCATAAATTTCTGCTTGAATTTCGTCTGGAATCAAAATATGAATAATATCAGCTTGAGCAACAGCATCAGCAATCGCAGCTACTTCCAGCCCGTCTGCTTGTACAAGACTCCATGATTCTCCACTATCTCTCACGCCGACAACAACATTTACTCCTGACTCGTGTAGCATTCTGGATTGCGCACGACCTTGCGCACCATAACCGATTACGGCAATAGTTTTACCATTTAAAAGAGAGGCATCAGCATCAGCTTCATAATACAATTTGACCATTTTTAGTATAATTAAAAAACTAAAATAACAGAGGCATTTTAAGTCTTGTTCAAAATAATCGCAAACCTTTTTACTGAATTTTTATCAAGAAAAAAAGAACCTATTTATTTGTAATCTCAAGAATTTTTTGAGTAATCAAATACTGTTTTTCTACCGGCAAGAGTTTTTTAATTTCTGTCAAAGTTGCAATTTGTTTTTTATTATTTGGAATCTTTTTTAGTAAACTGAGCATCTGATTATTTTGACCTCTTTGAGTTTTATAAATATTCACTTTATTGATAAATTCTTGAGCACGTGTTTTTGGGTCATCTTTTTGCACAGTAACAATGTGCTTTTTTAATGGTTTTTTGGGTTGAGGTGTTAGTTTGTTAATTTCTTGGATTGTATTTTGGTGAATGGTGTCAACAAGTGAAGCTAATTTGTCTGATTCGGCAGATTTCACATCTTCTTTTAAGGCTTGTAAAATCTGTAATTCTTCTGTTTTTTGTAAAATAAAAGTTTTTTTGTGTTCTGCAACAATTGCTCCTGTTGAATTTAAGATTGAAGTTTGATTTTGACTAATACTGACGAGTAAATTTTCTGCAAGCTCAGGCGTGCCGTTTTCAAATAAATCTTGTGCTTCAAAAAGTTTTTCAGCTGTTCTTTTGATTAAAACGGACTCAGGTTGGTCTGTTATTTGTAGTTCTAATTCTCTTAAGAGCTCTTTGATTTTATACTCCTGAGTTCCTGGGAGAACAGTTGTATAATCATTTTGCATTTCGGCTAAAGCTTTTTCTAACTGCGGCTTTAGAGCTGTTTCATTTTTGGCTTCTTGAAACAAATTTTTAAATTCTTCTAAAATAACATTACTTTCAGAATATTCAGCCTTAGCGCTCAAGGCAGCAGCTTGTCTAAACTTTTTTGTAATTTTTTCTAATTTTTCTGTGGACTGATCCGGGTTTGTAATTACGTTTTTAGCTTCTTCCAATCCTTTTTTAACTGGATAAAGGGGAGAATTTGGCAAAATTCCTGCAGCCGCAATGATTTTTTCTTCGCGTTTTTTTTCAAGGTTGTCTAGGTGTATTTTGTCTTTTTCCTTATTTTCCGTGAACCAGTCATTGGTATACTCATTTTCAATAGGCTTGATTTGTGCTGTTTGAGCGACAGTTTTTTCACTTGAAACTTTTACTTCAACTTTATATCCTCCCGCAACTTTTGTCTTTGCAACGACACTATTTGCTTCTGATTGTAAAATTTTCACATCTATCAAATGATCAACGACATTGATAGATGTCGGCTGATTTGTACCTGCTAAAATATCGAAAGTCGCATTCTTGGTTGAAACAGAACTGTTGTGTGTATTCACGGTAAAATCAGAGCTGTTAGACACGGCTTGAATGACTTTATTCCAAGTTCTACCATTTTTTAGCTTTAACTCGATTTTTTCATCCAAGCTTTCCTTAAAAAAGTCTGTAATCGTGAGTTCGGTGTTGTTTGCTAGTCTTGTGACCGAACTATCAAAAAAATGAATTTCTACAATATCATCATGGTCTGTTTGGATTGTATCTCCAATATTGAGTTCTTGTAATTGTTGTGCCATTTTCCAGTTTTGACCGAGAGGTTTGATAATAGGGTCCCCGTTAGTAATGACAAGATAAACGGAATTAGAGGCTTCTACTGTTTGAGGAGTGTAGACCGAAAAACTAAAAATACTGACAAATAAAATTCCAAAAGAGGTCGCCAAAGAAAAGAATTTTTTATTCAACAAAAATCTTCTTACCCATTGAGGAACGAAGCTTGTGGGGCGAGCAATCTTACTTAAAAGGCGCTCTTTGGACATAATCTGAAAAGTATCTGCAGGATGTATCTTTTGGAAATCATACAAAACATCCTCTAGCCAAGAAGATTTCTCTTGCCTGATACGTAGCATCAAACGTTTTTTAGCTTGTTTCCTAAAATCTTTGCTAGGGGTAAGTTTGCCTATTTGTTTAAATTCTAAAGATTTCTTCAATTTTTAGATAAAAATAACAGCATTAATTAAAACGTATCTTATGCTAATTTGTTTCACTTTTTCTATATAAATTGACCTAAAATAAAAAGTGACGCAGTTCATAAATTTAGAGCTCAAAAAAAAACTGCTCTTTTGCGCTTTTTTATCTCAGCTTAGACCAGTTTTTCCAACCCCTTGCCTTTTAAAATTGTTTGCAACTTATTCAGCCCTCGTGAAAGTAAAACACGCACAGCTGTTTCGCTTTTTTCCATTGTCTTTGAAATTTCTTGATTTGACAAGTCGTTAATATACTTGAGGATGATTGCCTGTGCTTGGTTTTCCGGCAAGCCCCTTAGTGCAATTTGTACTTCTTTTTGAATCAATTGTTTTTCAATTAAGTTTTGCGGAGCATTTTCTTGCTTATGATCTTGCCAAGTGTCGTCCAGCGCAAGTACTTCTTTGTTTTTTCGATAAAAATCAACGACTTCATTATGTGCGATCCGAAAAACCCAAGCGGAAAAAGGCACACCCTTATTTTTGTATTTTTTTAAATTTTTCCAAACCTTAAAAAAGACATCCTCAGTCAAATCTTCAGCGATTTCCACTGAAGGTGTTTTAAAATAAATATAACGATAAATCTGATCGATTAATTGATCGTATATCATCCCAAAGGCTGTTTGATCTCCTTGCTGAGCTTGTTCAACAAGGGCATTTATTTGTATTTGTTTTGAATTCATTTCTCTTTTTATTCCTAGTATTTTCCCTTATAACATTATTTCCACCTTTTTCCTAATAAAAATTTTTTAAATTAGGCAAATTTGAGTTGTTCAATTTTTTACCTTAATCTCCGTTCTACTTTTTTCAATTTCTAAAGACCAATTTCATAAATCTTATCCTTCCCAAGAGCAAAAAGCTTCTGTTCGTTTTGTTCTACATAAATATCTACGATTTGTCCAACTCCTTCCAAAATAATTTGTCTTTGATAATCTCCTCTGCCATTGGAAAGTTTCCTAACCACCAAAATACTGTTTTTTTGAGAATTAAGTAGATAAATATAATTTTGATCAGGCAGGGTAAAAATCTTATTTACATTTTCTGCATCTTCTGCATTAATATTATCAATATTAAATTCTTGGCGATTACCACGATAAAGCTTGATAATTTCCCCTCCTTCACTTAGGACGAAAATATTACCGTCAATTGCCAAGTCCAGTGCCTTGGAAAGGTCGGCATCCAAGTTATATTCTTTTGCTCCGTCATAACTGTTTTTGCGTCTCTCATATTTCCAAATTTGATTATCTTGAGGAGCAAGTAAGTATAAAAATTTGCTATAAACAGCAATTGCATTTGATTTTTTCCACATTTCGTCGCTGGTTTCTCCCAGACTAAATTGACCATCATTAAATTCCAAAATTTTGTTTGATTCTGTCAAAAATATAATTAGATCTTTACTTGACATTGCCGTTGCTGCAGTAATTTTCTCAGAATCACTGACAGTGAGAGGATCCTCTATTTGGTCTAAAATTGTTTCATAAAGCGCATTGTATTCGTATGCAAATAACTTACCGCCCAATTCAGCCATACCAAGTAAATTGATACTTGTTCTTTTGGTGCTTAAATCGGCAAGAATTTTCGGATTGCTAATCCGTTGAATATTATTTACTTGGTCACGTAATTCTTTGACCTTATCTAAGATCTGTACAGATTCGGTGCGAAAATATCCTTCATTTAAAATTTGTACAACACGTCCTTCCACTTTTCCCAAAATTGCGTTGGCACTTTCTTTGTCTTCCATTAACGCTAATTTTTCCGCACGTTTTAACTCCTCTGCGGAATTGTTAATGGCAATATTGTATTCGGCATATTTTTCTTTATCCAAATTGTCAGAAAAAGCTAATGTAACACCAATAATCAAGATAATTAAAAAAGCTGCCAGTGCTGCGACAATAGAAAAACTTTCTACTTTTTCCGGATCCTTACCCATCTTAACCGCAATCCATTTTACAAAACTGTCAAAATAAGCTTTGATTTTTTGCATAGGTTCTTTTTTGAGCATTTCTCGTTTTTTTTCAGGACTTGCTTCAATCCCGCCAAAAACACTCCTCTTAAAAAATGCAGCTGTGACAGCTAAGGAGTTTGCATCCTGCGTACTACTATTGATTTCTGCGAGAGCTTCGGGAATGTTTTGCTTAAAAATATCCGTAATTTGCTGAGCTGTGAGATAACGTAAAAGCCGGCGAGATGTGAAAACAAGTGTGTCATTCATCGCGATTTCTCCGCTTGCAATATTCATAAAAACATCACTGTCTTCATCTTTTCTAACGGACAGACCTTCGCTAACCACCGTAAGTTTATTATTTCTGATCAGATAAGTCTCCGCATCTCCGCTTTGAGTCAGATGCAGGCTTTGATTGTCCTGAATGGCAATGATTGCATTGATTTTACAAAAAGTCTGATCTTCATTTTTTTCTTTTAGGTTTTTGAGGAGCAGATTGATTTCTTTTAAAGTTTCTTCAAAACGCTCATAAATATCTTTTTGTGAGCGGTCAAAAAAAATGTCCTCAAAACTAATTTGAATAATACGTTTGACAGACTCTGCCTCGGTTCCTTCACCGATAATTTCCAAATTTAGCCAAACTTTCTCTGTAAAATTATCACGCTCCAAGGTAATAAGATCATGATAGTGGTTTTCGCTAGGTCTTACAAGTGTATCTGAGATGATGTTAAACATATTTTCAAAATTTAATTGTTTTTATTTCTAGCGTGAAGCGTACCATTACTTTTCCCTAATTTCAATTGCTTTTTTAGAATTTTTCTGCTAGAATTACCTGATATTTTGGAAGATCTATGAAGTTAGCTTTTAAATTTCGAAAGCAATATTAACTTTTTATAGCTTAAAAACCCTGAATGAACTTAGCAAAAGTAGAAAAATTAAAGGCAATGATTCAACAAGCGGAATTTTTAGAAGAAGCAACAAAAATGTTGTTTTTGGAAAAGTTGCCATACCTAAATGAAAAGAAACTCGTTGATTTGTATGAAGTTTTTGAACATGATTTGGAGAAAAGGAATAAATTGAAAAAAAGAAAAGTGGAAATTCTAAAAAATTATAAAGTGAAAATTAAAAGTATCTACCAAAAGGCGAAACACCTTGTCGTTTCAATGAAGGAGAAAGCTGTTGCAAAGATTGATGAAAGAGAGCTAAACACCTTGGATCATGAACTCAATAACCTCTAATTAAGAATTTATGCCAGCCAAAGGAGAGACACCACCGGTGGATTACAGTATGGATAATTTAAAAGATGTTTTTGATCTTGAATTCCAAGCTTCAGATGCAACTACTTTGGAGGAGGAGGTTGATCAAAAGCTCTTAGCCTGATTAGAAGCAGATTTAGATAAAGACATTGCTCGTAATTTAAATTCTGCGGAAAAATCAGAATTAAAAAAAATAAAAGAAGAATTAACACCATTGATTTTACAGGCAAATGATTTGTGGGATACGAGCCAAGAAGGTTTTCAGAAATTAAAAGAAGAGACAGGAAAGCTTAATGCTGACACGAGGACAGCTTTGATGAAGATTATTATGCCTCTTATAGAAAATCACGAAGGTTTACAGCTGTTAATGAAAAAATCTGCAGAAAGAGATCGCTACAATCTGGATTATCAAAATTTAGAGCAAATATCGAAAAATGCTGATAAAAAAATCGACTCTGCCTTAGAGCAAAAGATGGGCAAAATGGGGAAGTTTCTTAACTTTCTTGGTCAAAAATTTTTGGGTATGTCTGTCAAAGATATGCTTAAAGATCCGGATTCTCCTTATGGAGATTTACTGCGCGGAATTTTTGAAATCAACGTTGATGAAAAGGATTTAAGAAAAGCAAAAAATCCTTTTGAAGAAAAGTTCAAAGAAAAACAAAAAGAATTGGAAAAAACTCTTGAAGAGGGAGATTTGGCTAAGATTGAAGGAATGGAGGTGTTAAAAGAAGAAGATAAAGAGGCAAGTACGATTTTGAAATCAATGCGGAAATACTCGATATGTGATGGTTTGAAGCTAAATACTTATTCTAAGGAAGAGCAAACGATGCAACTTAAGGCACAAAACTGGAATCAAGTTATCTTTCTGCGCAAATTTATTCCACATGCGACGATTCCTGAGCAGTTTAGTGATTTTACAAATAAATACTCGGATTACCTGCCCGATGACTTACTATCAGCAAAAAACTCTGAATATAAACCTGCGGAAAAAAAAGATTTTCCCGATATTGCGAATGTGACCAGCGAAGGTTTTGATATTACGATTGGTTGGCAAAGTGCAAAAAATGTTTTTAACGCAATTGATGATTGACTGAAGGATAAAGAGAAATAACAAGAAACAAGGTAAGTTAATTTTAATCTATGCAAGAACTTCTTGATAAAATCATCGAATTAATCCAAAACAAGCAAATTGGAACACGTGAAAAGTCCGAATGGATTGAAAGATTACCGAATTTGGACGAGGAACAACTGAAGGATTTATTGGCTGTCTTAGAAGCACAAACAAATAAGGAAATGGATATTTTAGAGCAGAAAAATATTATTAAATTAGAAGCACAAACACGGGAGCTGGAAGATCTAACGGAAAAAGGAATAAAGCTAATTTATCAAAGAGGAGAAGAAGTAAGCAGACAAGATGAAGTATCAGAAAGAGAAGCAGCTATTGCAGAGTTACAAGCATTATAAATATTAGATTTTAATTTATAAATTTAGGATGCAGTTGTGGAATTTACAATTAGGTTTAGAACAAGATACGCAGTTTTTTGGAGAAAAAAGAGCGATCTTCTGAATGGAACAAGCTGCCGATTTTGCTGTGAGGCAAGCAGAAAAAATTCAACTGGCAGAAGGAGAAAAACAAGATTCAGAAAAAAATCCGGAAGAAGCAAAACAAAAAGCTGAGGAGATTACGGCTAACTTAAAGAGAAGTTTGGTTGAAAACGTAAGAACAGCTGCGCAAATAGGCTGAATTGATTCAAGCAAACTTTTTTGAGTAATAGACAGTGAAATTGGTCCGCAATTTCAAGAAAAGCTGGATGCTCAGGGGCTTAGATTAAACATTTTGACGCTAATTGCAAATCTTCGAGCTGATTTGAAAGATGGCGATTTGGATCAGGATTATGATTCGACGGAAGATTATAAGGCGATCTTGACTGATAAGGAAAAAGGTCGTGTTACTCTGAGTATTAGCGATGCGATTAGAGGTAAGCAAAATATCGAATGAATTGGTGAAGTTCAATTTAGTGATGAAATTTTGAACGAACTCCTGAATGCCGTTATGGAAAATAAAACAGATCCTGCGCAAAAAGATGCGGACTATCTAAAACAACAGTTTGAAAAAAGTGATTCTCCGGAATCAAAAATACTTGTGAGAGGTTATGCCGAAATTGTTAATAAGTATGAAGTAAAGCAAGAAGAAAAAGCTTTGATTCAGGATACTATCAATTCATTAGAGCCCCCTTATAACCGTCTTTCTGGAAATGAAAACTTAAAAAACTTAATTTCGCGCAATTTTGATATCAATAAAAATGAAATGGGTGATGTTATTTTATTTGATCACAAAAATTCAGCTGAAAAAATTAATAATCCTGCCGAAGCTATTCAAAAATTCTTAGACCAACAAATCCCTGAAATTAAAGATTTAGCAAAAGAAGATTGAGAATTACCAGTAGATTTGCTTAAACAAATTGAGCAAAAAGATAGCTTACAAAAACAATCTATCGATGCAATTAGGGCTCAATTACAAGCTGCAAAAGAGTACGATGAATCATCTGAAAATAAAATGACTTTTGGTAATTTAATCAAAACAATTGCAGAATGGATTAGCGCTATTTCTTCAGGAAATTTTGACAAACTTGGTGGACTGACCAAAGGAGTTAAATTAACTGAAACGGAAAGCGAAACATATAAATTTGATATGGTGTATGATGCGGAAAAGGAAAAACCTAGCTCAGACGAAGTGCGTGGCTATCTAAAAGGAAGGACACTCACAATCAACGAATGAACAGATAATGAGCAAGATGTAGAGATTACTGATCCGAGAAAACAGATCAAAAATATTGAAATCAATGCAGATTGAAAAATTTCCTTTACTGCAAAAGAGTTAGTCGATCCGGGAGAAGTTGAACAAAAATCAGAAAAACCGGAAAAAACTGCTAAAAAACTAGAGATGGAAGATTTAACAGGAGAAGTTGCAAAAGAAACATTACAAAAGATTAATACTGGAGAAGCTGCCACATTAGGAACAATTTGAGACAAGCCTCTGCAAATACAAAGTTTTGATGGGCTTCAATTTGATACATTAAATTGAGTGGAGAATAAACTTCAGCTTGGTTCTGGTGATTTAGGGCAAGCTTTCCTTGATTTAAAATTAGATGAAAGCTGAGAACTAGTCGTAAAACCAGAAGTTGTCAGTATTTTTAACAATAAATTTGATGAAAATGTAGCCGTTGAAGCAGAAGGGAATTTAATTAAATTAAAAAAGATTGAAAACAAAGATAAGAAAAATCCGGAATTATAAATTGGATATTTTTAACCAGATTTATTTGCAGTTGGTTTTTGTATTTCATATAATTAGCTAAAATAAAAAGTAGAAATGGACATTATTCGAAAAATCACAAAAGCAAATTTATGCGGTCGTGGCGGAGCAGCTTTTCCTACGGCAAAAAAGTGGAAAATGGTGAAAGAAGCAAAAGGTGAAAAAAAATACGTAATTGCCAATGGCTCGGAAGGAGAGCCGGGGGTTTTTAAAGACACCTACATTGTAGAAAAATACCCGGAAAAATTAATTAAAGGAGTGCTTTTGGCAATGGAAGCTGTGGGAGCACAGAATGCTTATCTCTACTTAAGGGCTGACTTGTACGAAAAACATAAAAAAAACCTCAGAGAAATTATTCAGGAAAAGATCCTTCGACAAGCTCAGAACGACACGATAAAAATCACTGTTTTTCGTGAAGACGGTAAATACTTAAATGGAGAAGAAACAACTTTATTAAACTCAATCGAAAGAAAAAGAAGTGAACCGCGCTATAAACCTCCTTATCCGACCGAATGTGGTTTATGGGGATGCCCGACATTGGTGAATAATGTCGAAACCTTCTATCAAGTAGCACAAATTGCCGATGATAATTATAAAAACCAACGTTTTTATTCCATCAGCGGTAAAGTGCAAAATGAAGGCGTTTTTGAATTGGAGGTAGATTTAACAGTTGATCAGGTTCTAAAAAAAACTAAAAACTATCCCGAAAGAGCATTCTTCGTACAAACCGGAGGAGGTGCTCATGGATTTATTTATACAAAAGACGAATGTAAAAACGCCCTTCTGCAAGGTGCGGGAGCTTTAGTCGTACATGATTATCAAGAGGATCCTCTGGAAATTTTAAAATTTTGGACAGAATTTTTTCTTTTACGAAATTGTGGACAGTGCATACCTTGTCGCGAAGGTTTTTATCGGATTAATCAACTTTTGAAACAAGACGAAATTGACTACGAACTGATCAAAGAAATTTTATATGTCATGGCAGACGCGAGTTATTGCGGATTAGGACAGTTTGCGCCAGAAGGGTACTTGGATTTTATTAAAAAGATCTTGAAAAGGTAGTTACTTTCCCCTCTTTACCAAGGAGGGGCAGGGCGAGCTTTTTCAATTCAGCACAATACTTCTTCCAGCCTCTACCGCATTGCGGAAAATGAGAGGAACAAAAAAAATAACAACTAATAAAAAAATGCCAAAAATCAATGTACAAATTAACGGCAAAAGATATACAACAGAAAAGGAGGTAAGCATTCTTAAGTTTTGTCAGGAAATTGGTGTTGAAATTCCGACCTTATGCTTTCACCCCGACATCAAATTTCATGCAAATTGTAAACTTTGTGTTGTTGAAATCGAGGGATGGCCAAGACTCAATCCTGCTTGTGCGATCAAGTTACAAGAAGGAATGAAAATTCAAACCGATACAGACAGAGTTCACAGAACACGTCGGATGATTTTGCAGTATGTTTTTGGAGAACATGTTACGGACTGTAAAGACTGTTTGCGTAGCAACAACTGCAAATTACGCAAATATGCGAAGCAATACAAAGTGGAAAAACCCATTTTTAAACCGCGCAAAAAAAATCGTCCACTCTATACTTGCGGAAATACAATTACTTTTGATACACGAAAATGTATCGAATGTCGAAACTGTATTGATGTTTGTCGTAAGCAAGGGATCGGTTTTATCAATTTAGAAAGAAAAGGATATCGATCGACAGTCAAACCACACGATGAACCTAAAAACGACTGCATTTACTGTGGACAATGTATTAATCACTGCCCTGTAGGAGCAATTCACAGTCGTAAAGAATTTGATTGTGTGATGGATGAAATTAAAAATAAAGATAAAATTGTGGTTTGCCAAATTGCCCCTTCTATTCGGGTCAGTATCGGTGAAGAATTTGGTATTCCTCATGGTCAGATTATGACAGGTCAACTCGTTGCTGGCGTCAAAAAACTCGGTTTTGACAAAGTTTTTGATGTGCAAACAGGAGCTGATTTTACAACAATCGAGGAAGCTAAAGAATTTGTAGACAGGCTGCAAAACAACAAAATTTTACCAATGTTTACAACTTGCTGCCCGGCTTGGTACAAATATGTAGAGCAAAAACATCCCGAATTAATTCCGAATTGTACCACAGCGCGTTCTCCCAACATGATGAACGGAGCAATTATTAAAGAGTATTATAGTAAATTAATAAACGTACCTCGTGAAAAAATTTGTGTAGTTGCGGTAATGCCCTGTACCGCCAAGAAGTTTGAAGTAGAGCGCAGGGAGCTTGATATAGACGGAGTTCCCCCTGTTGATTATGTTATTACCACTCGGGAACTAGCTCATATGATGAGGCTGAGCCGAATTGATTTGAGTAAAATTAATGAGGAGAATTTTGATAGTCCCATCGGTGAGTCAACCGGAGCATCCGCTATTTATGGAGCTAGCGGTGGTGTGATGGAGTCAGCCTTGCGCACAGCTTATTTCTTAGCAACAGGCAAAGAGTTAAAAGATGTGAATTTTAAACAAGTTCGGGGCAGTTTGAAAGGGATCAAGCGAGCGACTGTTGAGATTGAAGGCACAGAATTACGTGTTGCTGTGGTAAATGGCCTCGGGAATACAGAAGAAATTATTGCTGAAATAAAGCAAGATCCGGAAGCTTACCATTACATAGAAGTAATGACCTGCCCGGGAGGCTGTATTGCAGGAGGGGGACAACCATTACCTGTCAATGATGAGATTCGGAAAAAAAGAGCAGAAGCTCTATATCAAATTGATACAAAGAAAAAAATTCGCGTCGCGCATCAGAATCCGGAAGTAAAAAAAGTATATCAAGATTTTTTTGATAAATCTCCCGGATTGGCACATCGGATTTTGCATACACATTATGAGCCTCGTTCAAAATCGGAAGTAGAAATGTATACTTGCCCGATTATGAAAAAATTTACTAAGAAAAATTCTAATTTATAAAAATAATAAATGAAAGTACCAGCATTCATATCACAAAAAACAACAATCAAAACAGAAAAAATGTGGCAATTTTATGTCTCTATTGCTTTATGGGCGGTTGTCTATACGACGATGAATGTTTCTATTGTTATCTTTTTGGAACAACAATTTGGTTCTTATTTATTGGCAGGCTTGGCAATCGCAACAGGCAATTTTTTCTCAATGTTTTTTGATATCCCTTTCAATTATCTGCAAAAAATTTTTACCGCAAGAAAGCTTTTTCTTGCTTCAATTATAAGCGTGACTTTTTCAATAGCACTTTTTATCTTTTTGCTTTTGACTGTAGATTCTGCTTTTTTCAAAGTGACCTACCTCTTCATCGCAACAATTATTTTTAGTGTTAGTTATGATCTTTACAACATCACAGTGACTTCCTATGTCATGGCAGAATCATCTCCATCACAATATGGTCAAAATTTGTCTTACAAGCAACTTGCTCAAGCTGTTGGCTTAGTTGGTGGTTTGGTGATTAGTGCTGTTTTGATTTTTATGGCTAATCTTGTTCAATCTACAGCCGAGTTTGCCGGTGCAGAGATAGATCACACGCCTTTTTTAGCAGCGACATCATTAGTCTTATTGTTTTTATTCTGTTTGCTAATAGTGCTTTTTATTTTTGCATTATATGTTTTTGACAAAGAAGATGTTGATTTAAAATTTACAAATATTTTAGAAGAGTTTCCCAGTAATTTATCTGCAGGCTTTCGTTCAAGTGCAATTAAAACAATTGATTTGGTTGAAAATAATTTGGAAAAACTAAAAAAGCAACTCGAACCAAATCAAGTTTATATGGAAAGTACGAAGCAGAAAAAAAGCTTTTTATGGCAAGAAATCAAAGAAGAGTTAGCTACTAACGTTAAATCAATTATTGCGATTTTTAGTTCAAAAAATAAAAATTACTCATTGATTTGGGGGACAGTTGTGATGACAATTTTCAGCTTTTGGGATACGTATTTGGTAACTTTTCAGCCTGCTTTTATGAATGAAGTTATGCAAAAGCAACAAGGAGAAATTTGGTCGATTTTGCCCGGTAATATTGTTTTTTTAATTATCCTGCTGCCGGCTTTCTTTCTTTTGGCGCCTTTCGCAAAGCTTGGTGATAAATATGGGAAAGATTTTTTTGTTATGTTCGGGATGTTTCTTACCTCAATTTCTTGTTTAATCATGGGATTAATTAACCTAAATATGTTTATTTGGGTTATTATTGCCGGTTGGGGATTGGCAATGGGTTATGCGGGAGCAATGTCTTGTGTAAAAGCTTCTTTTGCTGTCAAATTCAACGAATACATTGCTGTCTATAAAAAAAATAACACAATTGACTCCAATGCATCGGCAGGTCCAATGATGATGGTAGAAAATTTTGGTAATATTATTGGTCCGCTTATCGGTGGTGCTGTCATTAGTCTGATGAGTTTTCAAGTTTTTTTCATTCTGTTTGGAACAATGTTGGGAGTGCTGACATTTTTTTCTTTTCTAAAATTTGAACAAATTACAGCTCCACCTTATGTTTTCCCAGATGAAAAAGATGGAGGGAAAGAGAAAAATTCTGTTGAAAAATCTTAGACGATAAATAGTTCCTCCCCTTTTTCTGGGGAGGTTAGGATGGGTAGACAATATTAAACCAAACTAATTTTTTGCAACTTAAGCACTTTACCCCTCTCAATCTCCCCTAAAACACTAAAAGGGGAGAAGTTTTAAAACTGCATCCAGTCCTCTGCCTTAAAAAAACCTTGTTTGCCATGTAGCCACTCTGCTGCAACCAAACTTCCCAAAGCAAATCCTGCTCGATTTCGAGCGGTGTGTTTGAGTTCGATTGTGTCTGCTGAAGAATCAAAACCGACGACATGTGTTCCGGGAATATCGCCTCCACGAATTGTAGAAAGGTGTAGTTCTGAGTTTTTAATTTTTTCTTCCGGTCTGTCTAAGACCAGCTTGTTCTTACGCTCAATTTTGTCTAACAAAATTTCTCCGATTGAAAGTGCCGTTCCTGAAGGGGCGTCTTTTTTTCTATTATGATGCATTTCATAGCTATAGATATCATAGTCTTCAAATTCATTCATAACTTGTGCAGCTTGTTTTACAAGCTTAAAGAAAATATTTACGCCTAGGGAAAAATTAGAGGCATGCAAAAATCCGATTTGTTTTTCTGTAACAATTTGTTTTACTTCTTCAATGCGATCCAGCCATCCGGTTGTTGCCATAACAATATTTTTGCCTTCGTTGGCAATTTGTTTAATATTCTCAACAGCGACTTCCGGATGTGTGAAATCAATACAAACGTCTACGTCTTTTAAACTCTCTGCGTTGATTTCCTGAAAATCCGCTTCAGGATTTTTTGAGTCAATCAGACTTTTTATGTTGAAATTTTTTTCTTGCGCAACCTTGTGGACAATTTGTCCCATTTTGCCATAGCCGATTAGTGCGATGTTCATAATTTCAAAATCAATAGATACTTTATTTTTTTCGCTACTTACTTTATAATGTAAAGACTTATTTTTAACAACATGGAAACATTCGGACGTAGAATCGAAACGGCAGAAAGAATTAGGCTTACTCCAGAAAGCGTACCCAATGCAGTTGATAGTTTACTAGACAACGAATCAATTTTAAACGACCTGTTATCAAAAATACAGGTAAAAGAGGAATGGAAGGAAAGTTTGATGGAAGATGATGGAACAAATAATCATGCGCCATGGAAAAGGTTAGGAATTTTTTTAGTAAATGAAAAGACTTTTTCTAGCGATACTGCAGAAATATTAAGAAAAAATGATGTAGATATTTATGAAGACGAACCTGTTCTTGAGCTACATTTGCCTCCGCAAAGCCTTAATATAAGAGATATTTTTGATTCCCTTGTTAGAATTTGTGAATACATTGAACACAATTTACCCAAAAGAAACATGCCAGAATATATTTACGGAATTTGCTAGAAACATATAAATCTTCTAAAGATCCTCGTAGACAAATGATTGCAAAAAAGTTTGCAATTGAAGATATTCAACTCTGCTATTTAACAATGGATGATTTTATGGATAAAATTCAACGTCATTCTAACTATCCAATGGCAAAAATAAGAAATTCAGCAAGGTCTAAAATAAAACTAATTGGAGTTAAGCGAAGTTAATTTTTTTTAGACAGAGCATTAAACTAAAGCGTACTGCTTTTTACTGATTAACTTTGTAAGATTCTTAACAAATGCTAAACTGAGTTTAACTACCACTTTTTTAGACCTAAAAAACATGCTCAAAACAAGAGCAAAATACATTAAAGGAAAGCCGTTTTGGTATCTTCTTAAAGATGTTAGGGTTGGCAAAAAAAATAAAAAAATCCAAGTTTACTTAGGAAAAAATATACCTAAAAATCTAGAAGATAAATACACTGAATTGAAGCAGAAAGAGATTAACCTAGTTCCTGAACTGGTTAAACAAAATTTTACTCTGGAAGCACAAATACCTGCTAAAGAGCTTGAAAAAGTCGAAATTCTTAGAATAGAAAGAGGATATGCTCTTTTGAACTTATCTCTAAAGAAAAGAGAAATTTTTTGGCGTCAATTCGCTATACAATTTATTTTTGAGTCTAACGCAATCGAAGGGAGCCACTTATCCCAAAGCGAAGTTCAATCTATTTTGCGTAGAAAATATGTCAAGAAATCCCTAGATCGCAAGGAAGTTCAAGAAGTAAAAAATTCAATTAAAGCCTTTGACCTGATTCGCAGTAATGAGTTTAGACTAAACCAGCGTTCAATTATAAACTTACACAAGTTACTTGTAGGCGGATTAGGCATTGAAACCGGGTACAAAAAAAAGAAAATTATCGTCAATAACAAAGAAACAACTCCTCCGGGAGAGGTGCGCCTTCATATGAAAATACTTTTGGAATGGTGGAAAGAGCAAAAAAAAATAAAAAGGCATCCGCTTTTTGTTGCAGCTGACTTTCATCAAAAATTTGAATCTATTCATCCTTTTATAGACGGCAACGGTCGCATAGGACGCTTGCTTTTTATTTGGATGCTTTTACAGTCAAGATACGACCTGATTTTGTTTACAAACAGCAATCGCCAAAAATATTTCAACGCTTTAAGCCAAGCTGATGAAGGCAGAGTGCAAAAATGGTATTGGTACTGCTTGGATGTTTACAAAAAAACAATGCAGATTTTTATTTGATGTACAAAAGAGGATTTACTTTGCGTCCGTTGATACGTAATTCAAAATGAACGTGAATTCCTGTTGCTCCATAAACTCTACCGGTATTTCCCATCCAAGCGATTGTCTGACCTTGGGTTACCGTATCACCCACCTTTACGTACAGTGCTGAATTATGAGCATATAAAGTCTGCCTGCCATTACCATGATCAATAATAATCATATTTCCATAACCTCCGTTATAGCCTCCTTGAGATTTTGTCACGATACCGTTTGCAGCTGCAAGAATAGGACCTTTATTTCTATTACCAATATCAATCGCATAATGACCACGACGATAATATTGTGTAATTTTACCTGAAGCTGGTTTAATAATTGTATTGCTAATTGTTCCGTTATATTTTGCACCTGAAATTGTTCCGTACCCCGCACCCCTATAATTTGAAGAGCTACTTCCACGAGAAGCGATATAACGTGGAACAACTTTCACACCACCTGGAACAATGATTGTTTCTCCGATTGTTACTTTTTCATCATTCAGTTTATTTTGTGCAACAATTTTCTCTTTTTGTACTTTGTAGGTCTTGGCAATACTTGCTGCTGTTTCTCCTTTTTTGACTTTGTGTAAAACACCGTCAACAGGCAGAATTGTTAAAATAGTTCCCGTTTTCAGCCTGTTTAAATTAGCAATATTGTTATTGTCTGTAATTGTTTTTGTTTTGATGTCAAATTTACTGGCAATTTCCGAAAGTGTGTCACCGTGCTTTACTTCGTATTCAATCGCATTTGCAAATTTAGTACGGTCACTTTTTTCTGTGATTAAAGAAGGCTTCAATAAAAATCCCTCTTCTGCAAAAAGTAAATCATTTGAAGTGTATTCAAACATTTCCGGCATAGTTTCATCATAATTTGCATATGAAGAATATGATGGAAAAGTAGAGTAAATTAACAAAAATGTAATTGCAAAAAGACTCGTTTTTGCAGCAAAACGAGAGGCTGAAAGGTGAAATGTTTTGGTTAAATCAATGTTTTTTTTCTCCTTTTCACTAGTTTCTTTTGGCTTACTAAAAAACAATTTCCATAAACCACTATGGTTGGAATATTGCTTTTGCTTTAGCTTTTTATGCCGTGCTTTTCTGGCTCTGTAGTTGATTTTGGTATTTATTTTTTTAGTTACTTAAAAAATAAAATTACACCTCGTCTGCAGAAATTTACCACCTCATTCTGATTTAATCAAGCGATTTTAACTTTACTTAAGCAGCAGATTGTAGGTAGTTGAAAATTGTTCGAGTGTCTTTATAGCGATTTTTACTACCTAAGATAATAATTAGAATATCATTACCATTGACTTCCACTAAGGTAATTAAACATTGTCCTGCAAGATCAGTTGTTCCTGTTTTTAGCCCTTTTGCTCCAAAAGAATTATCCAAGAGCCTGTTTGTATTGACTAACTGATGCTCAATTTTACCATTGACTGAAAAAATACTTGTTTCTCTGATTGAAACAATTCTGCGCACAAAATCGTTTTTGAGAATATGTTTTGCAATGAGAGCTAAATCTTCCGTTGTAGAATAGTTGTTCTCGTCATCCAAACCTGCCGGGTCTAAAAAATTAGAGTTTTTTAATCCAAGATAAAGTGCTTTGCGATTCATTTTTTTACTAAATTCTTCTAAACTTCCCGCATTAAATTTAGCAAGCTCATAAGCAGCATCATTGCCTGATTGAATCAGCATTCCTTTCAGTAAACTCTCAACAGTGATGTTCTCACCTCCATAAAGCCACATACGTGAACCAATGGTCTCATTTATATCTGAAGAAATTGTGACAATTTCATTTAGCTCATGTTCTTCCAAAATAATCAGAGCGGTCATCAATTTAACCAAACTTGCAATGGGGAGTTTTTTTGTAGGACTATTTTTGTACAAAGATATTTGAGTGTCCAAATCGACTGCCAGAGCACTTTTTGCAGAAAGCGTTTTGCCTTCATCTGCGAAATTTGAGGAAACAACCTGAAAGTTATTAACTTGTGTTAATTCATTATTTTCAACGAAACCGGAAGTTGAAAATTGCGGAGTGCCGGAAATGAGGATGAGGAGTACGAGTGCGCGAAACACAGTTTATAAATTATGTATAAATTTAACGTCATTCCCGCTTGTCGGGAATCTGTAACCTTGAGGTAAGCTTAATTTTTAACTAACCTTTTGGCTCAAGATTCTGGACAAGCCAGAAAGACAAATTAATTGATGATGCTTAAGCTCATATCCAGAGCAATTGCGGAATGAGTTAAAAATCCACAGGAAATCACCTCAATATTTTCTAATTTTCTAAATTCAGCTAAATTATCTTGATTGATCCCGCCTGAAATTTCAATGAAAATTTGCGATTCGATTTTTTTAATTTCTGCGGCGGTTTTTTCAATCTCCGCTGGTTGAAAATTATCCAGCATGATGACAACAGGCTTTTTTTGAGGTTTTCTTGCAAATAATTCTTTGATGATTTCGGCACATTTGACTGCTTCTGCATGTGACTCAACTTCAATTTCTATGAAAGCTCCTCGCTTTTTGGCATACCAGGCTTTTTCCAGAATTTCTTTATGATCAGCAAGTTTTAAATGATTTTCTTTGATTAAAATTGCATGCCAAAGTCCGAGACGATGTGCTGCTCCTCCTCCGACAACAATAGCTTTTTTGTCAAGTAATCCCCAGAGTGTCTTGCGCGTTCCGGCAAGCAAAATATTTTCTGAAATTTTAAGAGTGTTTTGATTGGTCAAACTTGCGATTCCACTCATTCTTTGCAAAAGATTCAGTACGACTCGCTCTGTTTTTAAAATATTTTTGGCTTTACCTTTCAGTCTAATGACAACATCTCCTTGAGTAATTTTGTCCCCGTCTTTTTTGTAATCCAAAACGATAATTTTATTTTTTTTCAAAAACCATTTTGCTTCTTCCATCCCCGCCAAAAGCCCATCTGCCTTTGCTTTGATTTCGGCTTCAATTACTTTTTCTCGATTTTTCCCAAGCAGTTTTACAGTTAAATCGCCTGTTCCAAAAGTATCTTTTTTAAGCTCGTCCATAGTGTGCTTATGCACAGTTTGATTGTAGATCGTGCTGCGACCGAGGGTGAGGAATTTTTTGTTGATGTAGACCTGTTTTAGCATTGTTGTTTTGTTAAGCGGGAATTAACTGATGATCAAAGTAATTTTTTGCCCTTTTTTGAACTTGTTTGAATTTTGCTCTGATTTTAGGACGAGCATTATGAAGATCATAGCTTTTTTGCAAAGACAGCCATGTATCCGCAGATATATTCAAGGCTCCTTCTAACAAAAACGCAACCTCGGGAGTAATGGATTTTTTGCCATTAATAATTTCATTAATGGTTTTGAGAGGTTTTTTTAAAATTTGCGCTAAGGCTGTTTGGGTTAGATGCCGTTCTTGTAATTCTTCCAAAAGGTATTCTCCCGGGTGAAAAATGACGGCTGGTTTGAATTTTTGCATAAAGCTTTAAATTATTGGTAATGTTTGGAAATTTCACTAATAATGATTATTTTAATTTTTCCATCCTTTTGAATTGAAAAAAGGAGGCGGAATTGATTGTTTAGTCTGATTGAATATTGATTGGCTTTACTTTTAAGCTTTTCAAAATGCAAGCTTTTAAAATTACGTAAATCATTCTCATCTTTTGCTTCCTGAATAAGGGTAACTTTTTTGATATAACTCCGAATTAAACCTTTGGAATACTTACGGCTTTGACCTGTTGTGTAAATATCCAGCAACTCTTTTTGAGCAAAAGTGATTGGCATATTTATACTTTAACACTTAGTGTTAATATTTTAAGGCGAAACAGAGAACAAGTCAAATCAAAATAAATATATCTTTCTTGCTGAAGGTGGAGATTCTTTGTAGTATACATTTAGCTGTGCTTAGAGGTTTTTTCTGGAATCAATTTTGGCGGTTTATGCTAATGAGTTCTTTTGATTCCGCTTAGCGGGAAGATTTCGTAAACTCCGCTCAGAATGACGGAATAAATTCTAAAGCCTAAAGTCTATTTTTCTAAAGCCTATTTCTATGTTCAAACGCACCAAAGACATCAAAGTTTCTCCGATTAAACAAATTGAATTAGCTGCAGCAAGAATTCCGGGAAGTGTGAGTTTGGCGCAGGGAATTCCGAGTTTTGATACGCCGGACCCGATTAAGGAATTTGCGAAACAAAAAATTGATGAGGGTAAGTGTGCGAAGTATTCTTTGACAATTGGATTGCCGGAATTACTTGAATCGGTTTCCGAAGCACTTGCGGAAGAAGGAATGGTTTATGATCCATGGACGGAAATTATTGCAACGTGCGGATCAATTGAAGCGATTACGGCTTCAATTATGGCGCTTACTGATCCGGGAGATGAAGTTTTAATTCCATCACCGACCTACACTTCTTACCAAGAAGCGATTAAGGTTGCCGGTTGTAAACCGGGGTTTTTTCCGTTAAACGAAGAAAAGAATTTTGATTTAGACGTGGATTCTCTTTCAAAATATATCACCAAGAAAACAAAGATAATTTTTTACTGTAATCCGAATAATCCGACCGGAACCATTTACTCTAAAGAACAACAATTAAAACTAGCTGATTTTGCTGAAAAAAATGATATTTATATTTTGACGGATGAGGTTTATAAGGATTTTATTTACACGGATGAGCCGTATTTCACCTTGGCACAAATTCCGGAATTACGTAAAAGAGTGATTCGCATTTTTTCTTTTTCCAAGGCTTATGCGATGACAGGATGGCGCATTGGCTTTGTACATTCTGACGCAAGTTTGATTTCGGAAATTTTGAAAATCCATGACTCAATGGTGACTTGTGCTCCGGTGGTTTCACAGTATGCAGGAATCGCAGCACTGGATCATGCGCAAGATTATATTGAACAGTTTAAAAACGAATTCCTTTGGCGTCGAAATCGTACGATTGATCTTCTGGATCAACTGCCCCATGTGTTTGATTATCAAAAACCGAATTCTTCTTACTTTGTTTTTCCGCGTGTGAAAGACACGATTAAGCATGCGGATGATTCGTGGAAATTGGCTTATGATATTTTGGAAAAAGCGAAAGTTGCGTTAGTGCCGGGAGTGGCATTTGGTCCGACGGGAGAATCACATTTACGCATTTCGTTTGGTTATTCGCGGGATGCGATTGAAACATCTTTCAAAAGATTAAATCAATATTTTGATCCTGTTGAAAAACAAATTCAGGTGGAAAAAACAGTTCCAACTAAAAAATCAAAACCGGCTTGGTTGAAAAGGTTGGGGACGAGTTTTCTGAGGATGTGTGCAAAATTATATTTATTCCGCACAAGACCAAAGGTTGTTGTAATTGTCGGAAGTACGGGTAAAACTGCTGTGAAAAGGAAATTGGAAAACTTGTTGGAAAAAAACTACACAGTACGCTCAAATCCAAAATCTTTTAACACGGAAATCGGAACAATTTTGTCAGTACTGGATTTAGAATGGAAAGAAGAGAAGAGTAAATTAAAATTATTCTTCAAAGCATTTGCAAGAATTTTTACTTTGCCAAAACAGGAGTATTTGATTTTAGAATTAGGAGTCTCGCAAAGTGGTGATATGAAAGATCATTTAAAGTTAATTAAACCAAATAAAATTATTCTCACAAATATTGAGCCAAGCTTTACGAGTGATAATGAGTATTTAGAAATTATGGAAGAGGAGATTGGTTTATTACTCAGAAATTTTCCTGATGTTTCAATTATTTCAAATGACAAAGATGAACGTTTGAATAAATTACTCGGAAAAGAAACAAAATCGGCAGGTTCAATTTCAATTGAAAAATTATCCAGTGAAGAATTGGCGGAGAGTTTGGTTGGTCAAGTTCAGAAAGAATGGAGTTTGTAGCTGCTTCTCTCCTTTTGGGGGAGACTGAGAGGGGTAAAAGTGCTTAATAATCCGCACCAACATGCAATTTATATTTAATAATCCAAAGTTAAAAGAAAAACGTAAAACTTTACGTAAAAAATCAACAAAATCAGAAAAAATATTCTGGAGCAAAATAAGAGGTAAACAAATTCAAGGCTTAAAGTTTAGAAGACAATACTCAATTGGAAATTATATTGTTGATTTTGTTTGTATTGAAAAAAAACTTGTAATTGAAATTGATGGAGACAGTCACTTTATTGGTGATGCAAAAAAATATGATAAAGAACGTAGTAATTTTATTGAATCAAAGGGATTTAAGGTATTACGTTTTACAAATGAAGAAGTGCAAAAAAATACAATGGGGTGTTTGGAGAGGTTGGTTACTTCCCTTGAAAGTACCCCTCCTAGCCTCCCCTATGAGGAGAGGGACAGCTACAGTAAGGCTCAAAAAAAAGTTAAAAATTTTCTTAAAACAGCCAAAAAGCCTTTGGTGGTAATTGTTGGTTCAACGGCGAGTGGTAAGACGAGTTTGAGTATAAAAATTGCCAAAGAATTTGATGGTGAAATTATTTCGGCTGACTCACGTCAGATTTTTCGCAAACTTGATCTTGGAACGGCCAAAGTAAAAGAATTAGAAATGGAAGGAATCTCACACTATGGAATTGATATTCGAGAGCCTGATGAATCTTTTACAGTGGCTGAGTTTAAAGAGTATGCGGAGGAAAAAATTACGGATATTTTAAAAAGAAAAAAGCTGCCGATTATGGCAGGTGGAACAGGACTGTATGTAAATGCGGTAACTCAGGATTTTTCAATTCCACGTGTTCCGGCTGATTGGAAATTGCGTGCGAGATTAGAAAAATTATCAACCAAAGATTTGCATAAAAAATTGAAAGAATTAGATCCGGAGGAAGCAGAAAAAATTCATCCGAATAATCGGCGTTATGTCATCAGAGCAATTGAAATTGCCAAAACAACGAAGCAGAAAAAATCGGAAATTATGCAAAAGCAGACATCAGAATATGATGTATTAATTTTAGGTGTGGATGTGGAGCGTGAGGTTTTGTATGACAGAATTAATAAGCGTGTAGATCAAATGTTTGAGGAAGGATTTGTGGAAGAGGTGCAAAGTTTAATTACAGAAGAGTATGATTTTAAATCACAAGCTTTTAATAGTGTGGGGTATCCTGAAGTGAAGGCGATGTTAGACGGAGAATTCACTGAAGATGAAGCCAAAGAATTGATGAAGAAAAACACGAGAAATTATGCGAAACGGCAGTTGACTTGGTGGAGAGGGGATGAGCAGGTGGTTTGGGTATAATTAAAATTCTGTCATTTCGACCGAAGCGATTAGTGCTTTGGTTGATTAATTTGTAAGTTTAAGAATTTGTAAATCACAATTGTGAGCGTAGTGGAGAAATCTCTTTAAGTTAATTAATTCATAAACCGATGTTTTGCTTTTTTGCTGTTTTAACAAAACTTGGCTGAAAGGGATCTCTCTATTTCGTTTTTGTTGATTGAAAATTTTGTAAAAATTACGTTTTTTCCTAAATAAAACGAAAAAGCCACTTCAGTCGAGATGACATTTTCGTTATTTTCTATAATAATTTTTTAAACCAAACACTCCGCAATCTGAACAGCATTCAATGCTGCTCCTTTCAAGATTTGATCTCCGCAGACGAAGAAGTCAATGCCGTTTTTATCGAAGACCAAGCTTTGGCGAATACGTCCTGCTTCTACGTCAAATTGTTTGGTTGCGGTAAGTGGCATGGGGTATTCCAATTCATCAGGATTATCGACCACTTTTACGCCCGGAGCTTTTGCTAAAATTTCACGAGCTTGTTCAGGCGTGATTTCTTTTTCTGTTTCGATGGTGACTGATTCTGCATGTGCGCGGAAAGTTGGAATTCTAACGGCTGTACATGAAATTAACATATCTTCTTCTCCGAAAATTTTACGTGTTTCCCAAGTTACTTTCATTTCTTCTTTGGTATATCCGTTTTCTTGGAATTTGTCGATTTGAGGGATTAAGTTAAATGGGATCGGATGTGCGAATTTTTCATTTGTTACTTCTTTACCTTCAAGATAATTTTTGGTTTGTTCTTCTAATTCTGCCATGGCTGGTGCTCCTCCTCCTGAGGTCGCTTGATAGGTAGAAACGATTGTTTTTTTGACATTGAATTCTCTGTGAATGGGGTAAAGTGCTACTGCCAAGATCAAAGTTGTACAGTTAGGATTAGCAATGAGCTTTGCTCCTTTGGCTTTGTTTGCGTTGATTTCCGGTACGACTAGTGGAATATTTTCTTCGTATCTGAAGGCGGATGAGTTATCAATTACGATTGCTTTTCCTTCGGCGATTTGTGGTCCGTACTGCTTGGCGAAATCTCCGGAAACCGCCATGAGGACGATGTCTAAATTTTTCGCTTTTTCTAATTCAAATTCCTCTACTTCAATTTCTCCGAGTGATGTTTCAAATTTTTTACCGGCACTTCTGGATGAGGCAAAAAGGTGAAGTTCGTTCATAGGAAAATTTCTTTCTCCCAAAACGCGGATCATTTCTTGTCCGACTGCTCCGGTGCATCCGATAATTCCGACTGAATACATAGTTTTTTGAGTTTAAAGTGTAAAGTAAAAAGTTTAAAGTAGTTTGTCATTCTGAGGAGCGTAGCGACGAAAAATCTCTTGCGGTTGGCTTGAGAGATTCTTCCCCTGCGCATTAGTATTTTTGATAGAGAGAGGTCAGGATGACAAAAAAATCGCAGCTATTCTATACTGTGTAAACAACATATGTCACTGCCAGTGCTGTTATCATTCCCAAGATAAAGAAGACGATGTCTCTTGCAAGCCGGCGACCGAAAAAGTGCATGTTTGTTTAATTAGGTAGGGCGATTTTATTAGATTTATTTTTTGAATGCAAATTAAATCTTTTCCTTAATTTTCTGAATCAAGTCACTCTCCAATTTTTTCAAAATCTTCTTAATCTCCTGAGACTTCTTCAAACTTTCCCGAAGCGCAATTAAGTCACGCGCATTTCCACGATTACAACTCAAACGCGCTAGAATCCTTTCTAAATCTAAAACTTCTTTTAAAGCATTTGTGATTTTTTCACGGACTTCTTCATTATTCAAAAGTTCTTCTACGGCATCTAAGCGATCCTCAATTTGTACTTGACCAATCAGTGGCTGCAAAATCCATCTTTTTAATTTTCGACTTCCCATTGAAGTCTTGGTCTCATCAATTAAATTCAAAAGCGAGCCATCTTTTTTTCCTTCACGCAGAGTACAAAAAAGTTCCAAATTGCGAATCGTGGATTCATCCAGAGGTAAAAATTTTTCGGGATTAAACTTTTTAATTGTTGAAATATGTTTCAGGTCGGTTTTTTGAGTTTCCTGAAAATAAGTTAAAAGTTGATTGGTTGCTTGAATTGCCAGAGGCATTTTTTCGATTCCAAAAGAATGTAATTTTTTAACTGCAAAAAAATCACAAATATTTTCTTTAGCGTTTTTTTGTAAAGGATAATAATAAATATTCTCGATTAAATTTTTTAACTCTTCCACCGAAAAAGTTTTCTCCGGCATGATGACTTCCTTTGGTGAAATTCTATAAAGTTCTTTTTTTAAATTTTGAATTCCCTCCAGCTCAGTTACATAAAAATCTCCGGTTGAAAGATCTGCAAAAGCAATTCCAAAAAAATTATTTTTTTCGATTAGGGCAAGGGTGAAGTTATTGATATCCTGCTCTAAAACCTGATCGGAAAAAGTCGTTCCCGGAGTAATAATCCGTACCACCTTTCTCTCCACAATTCCCGGTAATTTAGGATCACTGGTTTGCTCACAGATGGCAACTTTTTCACCGGCTTTGGTTAACTTGGCAACATAGTTTTCCGCACTGTGATAGGGTACTCCGCACATCGGGATGGGGTTGTCCGTTTTTTTGTGACGTGCGGTCAAAGTAATTCCCAAAATCTTACTGGCTTTGATCGCATCATCACCAAACATTTCATAAAAATCACCCATACGAAAAAACAAAATGCTGTCCTTATGTTCAGCTTTGACTTCATTGTATTGCCGTTGCATGGGGGTGAGTTTTTTTGCTTTTGCCATTTGTTGACTTTAATGAATGCTGAGGTATTTTTGCAAAAAAAGGTAGATTTGTCATCTTTTCGTTTTGAATAATAATATGAAGGCGACGTTACGTAACGTCGCCTTCATATATTATTGCTACTTTATTGAGCATTTGCTTAACGGTCATTCCCGAAACCGGATGCACAAAATCCGGTGCAATTTGATTTAATGGTTCCAGAATAAATCTTCTTTCGGGAATATATGGATGCGGAATGATCAAATTTTCTGCATTTAAGATAAAATCATCGTAAAATAAAATATCAATATCAATTGTGCGTTCTCCCCATTTCTCTTTTCTCATGCGTCCTAATTTATTTTCAATCTCCTGACATTTTTTAAGTAAATCCTGAGGCGATAATTTCGTTTTTAGCAAAAGAACCTGATTCAAAAAATCAGCCTGATCTGTTTTGCCCCAAGCGGGTGTTTCAATTACAGAAGAAGTTTTTTTGATTTTGCCAAGCTCTTTTAAAGAGATTCTTGCTTTTTCGAGATATTTTTTTCTATCTTCAATATTTGAGCCGAGGGAGAGGAATGCTTGGTGGATTATATATTTTAAATTATAAATTAGAAATTAAGAAAAATCATAGCGTCATCCTGAAGGAGCGATAGCGATTTGAAGGATCTTTCGAAGAGATAATAATTCATTTTACCGCAATAATGAGATACTTTTGGTTTATGCAAAATAAGGTAACACCGGATCCTTCGACTACGCTCAGGATGACGGTTGGTGATTTACTTCTGGTAAGCGAGGCTCAAAAATTCACTTCTGGTATCTTGTTTTGTTTTGAAAATTCCGCGTAATGCTGATGTCATTACAGATGCTCCTTGTTTCTCAATTCCGCGTGACATCATGCAGAGATGTTTGGCTGTTGCGACAACACCGACTCCTTTTGGATTGAGATATTTAATCATTGCGTCGGCAATTTGATCGGTCATGCGTTCCTGATTTTGTAATCTTCTGGAGAATACTTCAACTAGTCTGGGCATCTTGGAAATCCCAATAATTTTATCATTAGGGATGTAGCCGATGGTGACAGTTCCAAAAAACGGCAACATGTGGTGTTCGCACATGGAATAAAATTCAATATTACGTGTGATGATCATTTCATCATAATTTTCTCCTTCAAATGTGGTAATTAATTTTTGGGGATCTAAATTATAACCTTGAAAGAGATGTGCGTATGCTTTTGTGACTCTTTCAGGTGTTCTTTGAAGTCCTTCGCGGTTGGGATTTTCTCCGATGAGTTTGAGGATTTCGGTGATGTGTTGAGAGATATTGTGCATGATTTCAAGAAGTTATTAATTGTCATTCTTGTCCCGCTTAGCGGGAAGAATTTTCGTTCAAAGATAATCGTACCGCCTTATGAATTCTTTAATTCGTTTAAGGTAGCAGATCCTCGGATATTTCATTTTATATATTTTTATCAAAGTTGATGAAATTCCAAGGATGACAAGAAGGAGAAGGGGCTATTCCCATTCAATCGTTCCCGGCGGTTTGTTTGTTATGTCAAAAAAAACGCAAGAAATTCCGGGTAGCTCCAAGAGCTCTTCGGTAATTTCTGCAAGTAATTCAAATGGAATATGGGAGAAAGATGCGGTCATGGCTTCCTGGCTATCAACGGGTCTTAAGACGATTGCTTCGTCTGTACCATTATTTGTAATTGGCAAAAGAACTACCGGGAATTGCCAGATTTTTTCAATTAAACCGGCGTCACTCACTTTGTCATGCACAATTTTATCAGCGAGTTGCAGTGTTTTTACTCTTTCTTTGCTTATCTCCGTTTGTATTGATGCGAACTCTTGTTTTTCGTTGGGTGACAGAGCAATCAAGACTCGATTTACTTCGGCAAATCGATTGGTAATTTGTGTGGCAATTTTATTAAGTTCTTTCCAGTTTTTCGGGTAATCAAAAAGTACTGCAGGGTGTCTGTAACTTCTGGCGTCTCCTTGGACTCCGACAGATTTGATTGGTAAGATTTGAGTTTTGATGATTTTAAAATTAATAAACAAAATCAATTTTATTTTAATCGTTTCTGCTTTTTTGTCTATGTTTGTCTTGCTGCGCTTTTGATTTTACAAAAGTTTTTAAAAAAGTGGAAATTATGTATAATTGATCGGCTAACAAAAAAAGAAATAAAAATACTTGACAAGTGTGCATAAAACTTATACGATGCACCACTTTTCTGATTTATTTGTTTTGCTTTTTTTGTGAATAAAAGGGGCAAGTTACAGAATTTAAGTCTGATGAGTAATCTAATTTAAGCCTTTATATTTATCTTATGAAATTATATAACTTGCAAGCAGTTTTATTTGCTAAGCAGAATTTAAATGGTGAAAGTCGAACTGTTTTAAAAAATGGAACATTAGAACAAGATGTTTCTAGTCTTGATATTCAGGAGCAGGAAAATGTGCAAAAATACCTGACTCTGTTTGATGTCTGGAAAAACGCCAAAATAAATTTGGCTGAGGCAAAAAAAAACGGGGCAGATGATCAAGAATGTAAAGAATTATCAGAGAAAGAAGCTGCAGCCAGTAAAGATTTAACACTTTTTGTACGTCAAAACAAATTAAGTAAATTGATTGTTAAACTGGGAGCGCAATGGCAAGGAACAGTGGAAGAAATTCAGACTTTTTTAGCAGAGAATGAAGGCAGTAATGCATTTAAAGAAACTCTGAGCTTTGTCGGTGAGCCGACAGATGTCAGTGTTGACGCTGAAAACCTGCTTATTACCGGAAAAGGCTTAAAAGCAGTAGAAGAGGTAAGGGAATTGATGGAAGACAAACTTGAGGGATTAGAAACCTTCTTAGTTTCAAAACGTAAAGCAAAATCTCTTTATAAAAAATATGGCATAGTTCTTCCTACCATAGAGATTGCAAAAGCAGAACCGGAAAAAACGGCAGAGATTCTAAACGTATTAAATAACAACAAAGCATCGGTTAAAACACTTAATTGGGAAAAACTGGAAAAAGCTGTTGTTTCTGAGAGAGTTTACAAGCAGACAATTGAAAAATTAACTCCTCTGGTTGAAGTCGCAAATTCTGGATCAGCAGAACTAAAGATTTTGTATTACAAGCTTTATCGTTTGAGGGCGCAGCAAGGAGAAACCTCTAATAAGTTTAGTCTAAAAATTAATGCAGATGCGATAGAATCTCTGGAAGAACAAATCGAACTAGTTTCGCAAAAAACTAAAAACGCTGTACAAAAAATTAATCAAATTGTTGCAAAAGTTGCTCCTGAGTTGCTTGAAAAAGCTAATACAGCAGCTGAGTTTCAAAAATTTATTAAGCAGACAATTTTGCCTTTGGCTCAAGATGTTGAATCTAAAAGAAAAACTCCTGCAGAAACACTAGAAGCTATCGGGGATATTCAAGAGGTTTTAACAACTTTTCAGTCGGAAATATTTTATTTTGATTTTAAAAATGTTGTTTCTGAAATTGCGATGTCTGTAAATGGAGGAAACAAAAGCTACCGCGAGGCTATGGTAGAAATTACACAAATTGCCCAAAGCTCAAGATTTACGAGATCTGAGATGAAAACGATTATAAATGAATCAGATTTTATTCCACTGATGTCTGAGCATGTTGGTATTCAGGATTTGCAGACTTATGCCACCCCCCAACAACATGTGCAGGCGGAAGTGGATGCAATTTTTAGTAATGCACCTCAAGCTTTAGGGGTGAAGAATTCTCTGGCAATAAGGGAGGAAATGAAGATGACAAAACTATTTGAAGGTATTGATCAGGCGATTAAGCAGGTTGAAAAGCTTGCTAAAGAAGCTATGACTCAAACTAATGCTGAGAGCAATAAAGGAGAAAATGGCTGGGGCGGAGTTTCTGCTATCAAAGTTGCGAGCTGTTTGCTTGTGGCTTCTTTAGCTGCGGTTGCATACACGACACCTTCTTCTGCGGAAGAACATGATACCAATTCAATAGATGGTGATTTTAGTCCTGATTCAGTTGATGACACTTTGGGGCAAGTTTTGTCCGGCAAACAGGTTCCAAGTTCTGTGGCAGAGTTTACATTGCTTAAAAATGAAAATGGACCTCAAATTTCTCTTAGTGCTAGTGAATCCGGAGGATCAGCTTCGCTTAAAAGTGATGGCTTCTTGGCAAGTGTAGGACTAAGTAAGGATATGTTTAGCAGTGAAGTTCAAAAAGAATGGGGAGCACGTGATTGGTTGTTTGAAGTTAGTACTGGTGCGTTATATAAGTTAAAAGAACTTGGTGATAATGAATTAGCACTTGAAGGGGCGGCTTCATTGACGAAGCTTTTTGCCTATATGGAGGCAACGGATGATTATAAAGCTGGTTTCAAAGCTTCTGGTTTAATTGATTCAGATAATGTACAGAGGGGTAATTTAACTGTTGGAGGATTCTTGCCTAATGATTTAGGTGAGATGCGTGTGACGTACCAAATTTTACAAAAACTAATTCAAGAAAAATTTGAATTAAGTGGTAGTGTTGAAGATGATTTTGTGCAACACTCAGTAGCGGTTGACTTTGTAAAACACTTTACTGGGATTGTAAAAGAACTTGGTCTTCAGTTCGGTTATCACAAAGTAGATGGAAAAACTTTTTACCAAGGAATATATGAGGAAGACAATACAACCCATTATCAATTAAATGAACAATGGGCTGGACTTGGAGGTTTTGAAAAATGGGGGGCAGACTTAAAACTTGTTTTTGGTAAAAACTTTGATTCAGAAAAATTTGTTAAAGGAATTAAGCTTGAACTTACAGCCGGTGTTGAGCGTATTGATTATGAAGCAATCTTAGATCAAGCAGGTCGAAGTGAAACAGACCCAACTCTTGGAGCTGGGTTTACTTTCCGTACAGATGCGTGTGACTTAAAAATTTCTGGTAAAGGTTCAAAGGCAACAAGAAGAGGAGGGGAGATTCGTCTTTCTGATCCATCAGGTGAATTCTCTGTATATGCAGCGGGGACTAATTATGCAACAGGGCAACAGGATTCTGGCGAAGTTGCTTTTGAATACAGAAAAGGTGTAAGCATTGAAGATCCCTCTGATTTGTTACCTTGGAACTGGGTAAAAATGTTTAAAGGGAAAGGTAAAAAGACACAAAGACCAAAACTTATTCCTGACCAAAAACCAGATGGTTACAAATATGTTGGTGATTTTGGAGGACATGTAATTGAAACTAAGACCTTTGAAGCAGCTCTAACACCACGTGAACAATTAAGGAGAGTTATTGACCTAATTCGAGAGGCTTTGGATGCTGGGGTTACTCTTGATAAGGCAGATCTTACTCTAACAGTTGACGCTGTCCCAAGCCTCACAGCAATTAAAAATGTTAAAAGTAGTGTCATAGACGCAACACCAGCATTTAGTTTAAGTGGTGATAATCTAATTATTGAAATCGGTGACTTACCAGCAGTTGATCAAACAATCTGGATAATTTTACAAGAAGCAGGAGGAGCTCTTACTTTAGTTAAAGTTGTTACAGAAAAAGGTTCTGTAATTGTGAAGAGTGTTGACTTTATGTCAGGTTACGCAAATCAAGGAGATGTTGATGATGTGATTAATGGTGTGACGGATATTAACAAAGTTCCCCTCGCAGCAACAGATTTTAGTTATGGCGCATCAATAGACGGTAGTGCAAAGACTTTCGATTGGCGAGCTCTTTCCGGAGCAGTTGCCGGAGATACAATTGTACTCAAGACAGATGGAAGTAAGGGGGCATATACTATCTCAGGAGATAATATGACTTTTACTCCTGATGCGAATCAAGCAGGTTCAGATAGCGGAGTATTTACAATATCGAATGCTTCTGGTTCTAAAAAGGATATTACCGTAACAGTAAATGGAATTGATACGGTAGAGTCACCAGCAATAGACTTTACTTATGGTACATCAATAGTAAATAGTGCGAAAACGTTCGACTGGCGAGTTCTTTCCGGAGCAGATGCCGGAGATACAATTGCACTCAAGACAGATGGAAGTAAGGGATCATATACTATCTCAGGAGACAATATGACTTTTACCCCTAGTGTTAATCAATCAGGTTCAGATGTCGGAGTATT